>NZ_JACSLZ010000020.1:3190-6571 GCF_018618395.1 Exiguobacterium sp. s149 | reverse complement strand
TTAGGCTACCTCACACCGATAAAATATGGTGTGGTGGCAGCCTAATAAGGTGTTTTTATTAGTGTCTCATATAGCTAGGTCAGTCTACAGCTCATTGTTTTTTCTGGAGAGCTGGGACACGCTAATGGATTCAACTCCGGCTGCCTGGGCAAGGTCATCGCTCGCAAGTGCGGCTTTGAGCGCATGAAGGCTGTCCGTTTGTGTTAGATGGGCGTGCAACATCAACAGTGTATAGGCCTGTGTTGTCAGTTTTTTTGTGTAGCGATCTTGTCCGTGAATCATCACGGTTTCGTTAAATTTTTCAAAATTTATGGGGCTAACCCATTTACCAAATGAAGTTTTTCGTGTATTCTTGTCCATGCGTGAGTCCTTTTTATTGGATTTGGACAGGAACTACCTGACCTTTCCATTATAAAGGACTTTTTCTTTTGATTTTCGTCAGTTTTTGAATGTTTTATGAATTCCTAATCTTCAAAATAAATTAACGCGACACTAGTGGTATTGCATAGACAATAAAACGGTCAGATGCAGCGCCAAATAGTTGAAACGGATAACAGGTAACCAAAACCAGCTCTTCCTTATCACTTGATTGGATAATGGATGTGTCACTGCCTTTCACCACATCTGTTCCAATCACTCTATATTCGTACGTTCCATATGGCATAGTAATTTTGATCAAATCATCTTCTTTAATGCCCTCCAAAGGTTCAAAAACGGTGTCTCGGTGCCCGGCCAGTAAAATTTGATCGTTCTGTCCCGGAAGCTTGGTAGACGGCATATGACCTACACCCTTACGCAGTGATCCTTCATCTGTGCCAGAAATGATTGGTGCCTCAATCTTTACGGAGTCAATTTCAATTACACCAGCATTGTCCCCTACCTCCAACTGAAAATCTGGAAGCAGATCAGTTTCCTCTTCTCCCTTTGCTGAGCCTTCTACAGACTTCTGCTTTCCAGCAGTTAATTCTTTATTTTCTTCAATCATCTGCTTTGCAGCGATTAGTTCTTTGTCGACTTCCGCACTGCCTTGAACTAATTCATACATGGCATAACTGACGACTAAGAAGCCAATTAATAGAAAACCAATGCCTGCTCGCTTCATTGCCCTCACTCCTAAAATAAAGGCCCTCTTTAATCAAGAGAAAAAAGAGGGCCTCCTTATTACATTACTTCAAGTGTCTTACGACGTTTGTTCCAAACTAGCAACATTATCATTCCGATAATCATCATGAGGCCGCCCATAATCATTATATTGAACGTATTCGTTGCTGTTTGTGGCAATTTATCTTGAACCGGTTGATCTGGTTCAGGGTGGTCGGGTTGTGGCTCTGTTGGTTGTGGCTCTGTTGGTACTGGATTAGACGTAATTTTTTCATACACATAAGTCACGGTTTGTGAACCGTCTGTGAATGTGCCATCCGCGTTCTCCGGCTGCTCGACAAGTTTGTATCCTTCAATTTCTTTCGGAGTAGACGTGTATTCACTTCCTACTTCGCCTGTTAGCTTTTCAGAATCTGCGATCGGATTTCCATCTTGATCGACGTAAATTACTTTGACTTCTCCTGATACTGGTGTGTCTTTGATTTTTTCATACACATAAGTCACGGTTTGTGAACCGTCTGTGAATGTGCCGTCCGCGTTCTCCGGCTGCTCGACAAGTTTGTATCCTTCAATTTCTTTCGGAGTAGACGTGTATTCACTTCCTACTTCGCCTGTTAGCTTTTCAGAATCTGCGATCGGATTTCCATCTTGATCGACGTGCTTAATTGTTACTTCTCCCATTTCCACAGGTACTTCTGTCGAACTGTAAACATAAACAACTGTCTGTGGTGCTTCTTTAAACGTCCCATTTGCATTGTCAGGTGTAATAACAAGCTCGTAGCCATCAATCGCGGCAGGAGATGTACTGTAAGCCTCTCCGATCACGTCTGTCAGCATTTGTGGGTCAGCCAACGGGTTACCATCCTCATCAACAAATATAACGTTCACGATGCCATTCTGCGGTTCTACAGCGATCTTCGAATATACATAAGTGATTATTTGAGTATCCGCAGTGTAGATTCCTGAAGCATTTTCAGGAGTCACAATCAGCTCATATCCTTCAATCACAGCAGGATCAGTACTATAGGCTGCACCTACCACTCCCGTATATGCCTGTGAATCTTTCAAAATATTACCGGCCTCATCCACAAATTGAACCACAATCGCTCCTTGTGTCTCAACCGGCTCTTCCGGAATTAGCGCATAAACATAAGTAACAACCTGTGTTCCTTCTGTAAATACCCCCGCGGCATTATCGGGTGTTGCAATTAATTCGTATCCTTCAATTTGAACTGGTTGAGTTGAATATGGCGAATTAACTTCACCTGTGAACGAATCACGTGTTACCAGAGATTCTCCCTGTTCATTAACATATTCAACAAGTACGGTTCCAGTAGGTACTTCTGTTTCAACTGGTGCATAGACATACGTAACAATCTGTTGTTCACCTGTGAACGAACCAGCAGCATTTCCTGGTGTTTGAACTAATTCATAACCAGCGATTGTTGCTGCCTCCGTATTGTACGGTGAACCAATCACGCCTATTACAGTCTCAGCTGCCAACAACTCATTTCCTTCTTCATCTACATGTACAACAACAATTGTACCCATTGGATCAGCTTTCTTGATGTATACATATGTCACGGTCTGAGGCTCATCTCCAAACACGCCCTCTGCATTGGAAGGTACTTCAACTAAATCATATCCGTCAATTTCTAGCGGTGCTGTCGTATACCCGGAACCAATCAGACCAGAATCAGTCATCGGTTCTGCAAGCGGAGTCCCCTCTGTATCCACATATTCAACTACAATAACACCTTTTACTTCTGGGACATCTGCAGGACCATAAACGTATGTCACTGTCTGGGTCTCATTTGTAAATTGACCAGATGCATTATCGGGTGTAGCCGTTAGTACATACCCCTCGAATTCTTTCGCCGCTGTAGTGTAGTCTGTTCCAATCTCTCCGGATAGTAGCTCCGGTTCAGTCAAAGCATTTCCTTCTTCATCTACATGATTAACCGTTACTGTGCCTGGTTCAACAGGTGTCTGCACCGGTTGATAAACGTAAGTTACAGTTTGAGGATCCTCTGTGAATTCGCCTGTTGCGTTGGATGGAACTTCAACCAGTTCGAATCCATCAACTTCTGCCGGTTCAGTGGCATACTCTTCGCCCACTGTCCCTGTTTGCGTCGTTGACTCAGCTAGCTCATTTCCATCTTCGTCCACATATACGACCGTGACATCACCAGCCACTTTTGCGTACACATAAGTGACTGTCTGAGCTTCTTCGCCGAATTCACCAGTTGCGTTCTCTGGTGTTTCGATCACTACGTATCC
>NZ_JACSLZ010000020.1:0-3090 GCF_018618395.1 Exiguobacterium sp. s149 | reverse complement strand
CGCCCACTGTCCCTGTTTGCGTTGTTGACTCAGCTAGCTCATTTCCATCTTGGTCCACGTACTTGACCGTCAGGTCTTCCGCCACTTTTGCGTACACATAAGTGACTGTCTGAGCTTCTTCGCCGAATTCACCAGTTGCGTTCTCTGGTGTTTCGATCACTACGTATCCTTCAATTTCAACCGGTTCAGTGGCATACTCTTCGCCCACTGTCCCTGTTTGCGTTGTTGACTCAGCTAGCTCATTTCCATCTTGGTCCACGTACTTGACCGTCAGGTCTTCCGCCACTTTTACGTACACATAAGTGACTGTTTGAGCTTCTTCGCCGAATTCGCCAGTTGCGTTCTCTGGTGTTTCAATGACGACATATCCTTCAATTTCAACCGGTTCAGTGACATACTCTTCCCCCACTGTCCCTGTTTGCGTCGTTGGCTCGGCTAGCTCATTTCCATCCTGGTCAACGTATACCACTGTGACGTCTTCTGCCACTTTGGCATATACGTAAGTAACCGTTTGAGCTTCTTCTATAAATTCACCAGTTGCATTCTCTGGCGTCTTGATTAGTACATATCCTTCAATCTCTCTGGCATCTGACTCATATTGTTCTCCCACGTTACCTTCAAGCACAGTAGATGGAGTCAATAGATTTCCTTCTTCATCAACATGTTCGACAACTACAGTAGAGGGGATCGGTTCATACGGAATAGTATCCTGACCATCGTTCTCTACAGGCTCTCCGGCTGGATCTTCCCCTGTAACTGATGCAGTATTCACAATTGTCCCAGCTTCAACATCCTCTGCCGTAACAGTATATTGAACGGAACCTAATGCTAGTTCGCCTGGATTTAAGGTTGTAACGTCCAGTTCAACTTCTTTTCCAACCTTTGGATCCACAACCTGAATGTTCGATAATGGCACATTTCCGGTATTTGTCACTTCAAACGTATACGTAACAATATCACCAGCTTGAGTAAAAGCCTCTTCTTCGCTTGCCTTCACTAATGAAATTTCTGCCTCTTCTACCAATGTGTTCGTAATAACGTTGGTTTCATTATTGACAGTAGACGTATAACCATCCACCGTTTGCTCACGAACAGTGTAATTAATGGGGTCACCGTTTGAGTCATATAATGAATACCCTTCGAACGTAAACACCCATGATCCCTCTTCACTTTGGGATACCGACTGTTCACCAACTTTTTGATCGTTTTCTCTAAAAAGTTCTACGACAATTTCGTTTGGTCGCAGATTTTCCTGTTCGTAATCGTTCCAGTTTTTCTCACCTGTAATAACAGCTTGAGTACCTCTCACTTCAGGAATTGGAAATTCACGAATCAAGTCCGGTTCTTCAATCCTTGGGTTTAACAGTGTAGGCGCGTTTGTAGCATAAAATGTATCTGGATTGAATCCATCTTTATCTGTGTCTAGTTGTACTTTATAACGGAGAGAAATAACTTCATTTTCACCTAGACTTAGATTGTTCAGCGTGATGGTTTCATTCTCTTCATTTAAAACCACAGACTGTAGCAACTTGTCATCTGATGCAGACACAAAGTAATCTCCATCTGATAAATCTGCTGAGGTAGCCAATTCAAAATCAGGTGTTTCTCCCAACTTCAAGTTGACATATTCCCCCATTGGATCAGTAACTGACGCTCTATGAACAGTATTAGTGAAATACTTGGATAACTGGGCTAAAGAATCGCCTAACTCTGAAATCTGACTCACAGGGTAATAGTCGTATTGAGTCGATGCAATCCCTTGCATAACCTCAATGATTTGCTCAGCTGTTGCCCCCTGACCAGCCGTCAACTCAAGTCCAATAGAAGCCATTGTAATTCCCTGGCCCTTAATTGAGGCTGCTGCCGCAATAGTGTCTTGTCCGTGCGTACGCGGCTGTCTATTAGAAGTGTAATTAAAATTAGTTCCATTCCCTACTATCTGCCGATTCGTATTATAACTAACTGTCGGCACACCATCCGTCAGGGTAATAATTACTCGATTGTCCGCACTGCTACTTTGTAATAGTGACGCAGCTTCCTCAAGCGCTTGTTGAGTAAATGTCCCACCATTTAAGTTATTTCCTCTCTCTGATGGGACATTTGTTGGAATCTGGTTAATGATGTCATTTGGATTACTTGTAAATGTTTTAAAGGAATAGTTTTCCGGTCGTGCGCTAGTTCCAGAATAAACTTCATTATTCCTTCCATCAAAGACCATTGTTCCATATGTTACTAAAGCCATTCGAATGTTTTTTTCGGCATTAACCTGCTCATTCAATAAACCATTGACAAAGTCAGCGGTTTCCGCAGCCGCTATTTGATCGCGGTTATCCGTATTCATACTACTGGAATTATCATACACAATGACAATGTCAGTGGACTCAAGCTCTTGTCGAGACTTACCTTCTACCGTCAAGTCAATAAAGTACTCGCCAGTATTGCCGGTATAAGTAGCTTTTTTCGATATGATTGAATCGTCAAATTCAAAATTACCAGCGACATTCCGTACGGCTCCAGATTGATCTTCATTTTCTTCTTCTAAGACCTCTGGCATAGCATATGCCACGTTCAAAGAAGGTAAAAGTAAAGAACTAATTAAAACAAATACTAGAAATAACTTAAATCCAACCCATTTCCTTTTCTTATTCACATTGTACCTCCAGATAATTTTTTAGATAAATAAAAAGCTAAAAAGAAAATATTTTTTCTTTTTAGCTTTTTTAATTTTAACAGATATTTCTCTATATAACAGTATATTAAATATTTCATTTAATTCTTATTATGTGTAGCTATCTTGAAAAGATGATTTCTTTGAGCATTATACTTGTTGGATCGGCGAGGAGAGTGAGGAGCGCTTGAGCACCTTAACCTTAAAACTTAATGGGGATTGATATTGATCAAATTGAAATGCCAGAAAAAACATTCGTCCAATTTTAAAAATGAACTCTTGGTTGACTAACAAATCTTATTGTAAGAGGAGTAACCATAAAGAGAGTGGACTGGATTGGGCTAACCTAAATTTTTGAGACAATATAAAAACACCTTCGCAGTGGTACACTTAAAAAAAGTGCTAGCATCGGAGGTGTTTTT
>NZ_JACSLZ010000019.1:0-18320 GCF_018618395.1 Exiguobacterium sp. s149 | reverse complement strand
AATTAGGCTACCTCACACCGATAAAATATGGTGTGGTGGCAGCCTAATAAGGTGTTTTTATTAGTGTCTCATATAGCTAGGTCAGTCTACACCACTCTGCTTTTTTACGTATACTAGAGAATGGAGGGGATGAAATGAACGTACGAAGTGGTGGATATTTGTTGATTGAACGTACAGAGCGAGCAGAATATATGGACGCACAACGTATTCCGGGGTTGGTGCAATCAGCGAGTGAATGCATTTGTGAGCAACATCCGACACTCGATGTGCTTTGGGGGACGTCAAAAGATCGTAAGAATACGTATCGGGAACAACTGCGGCTTAGCGAAGAAGCGTTTTTTAAGCTCACGGAATGGGTGGAGATTCATCAAGCGAGTGGGGAACTCGGGTATCCGCAAACGTTTCAGACGGTTGAACTCGCAAAGAAATTTCGAGATCTTTTCTTCTCTCACATCGAACTCGACATCATTGAACTTGGGTTGCCTGAGTTTTATGTTGCTGACTTTTTAGCAGAAGGGGACGAAGGCGAGAGTCTTGAGCGTTACGGGGTCGAACGTTTTTTGCGACACGGATGCGACGTGCCATTAGGACGATTGCTTGGGTACGAAGTGGTCGGTTATGAGAACGGCATGTTTCATTCGTATCTATGTAATGGGCTAGAACGAGATTTTGCCGAACAGTTCTCGTTCCAATTGAATAGACATGGATTCATAGCGACGCTTGAAGAAGCGGAACGTTATTGTACATACAGCAATCAAGAAGACGTCGAGACAGAATCTGTCCTTTGGCTACCGTGGGCGATTTTTGAGGTGGATGTCTGACTAGAAGCTTTCAAAATTGTCCCGATCTTGTGGTTATGCCAAGATAAGAAAAAAGGGGGATGCTTCATGAACCAAGTCATTGAAACACTATTGAACCACCGCTCCGTTCGCTCGTTCACGGACGAGACGTTGACCGACGAACAAATCCGGCTCATCGTCGAGAGCGCCCAGCGCGCCTCGACGTCGAGCTTTATCCAAGCCTATTCCATCATCGGGGTGACCGACCCGGAGAAGAAAGCAAGGCTAGCCGAAATCGCTGGTAACCAGCAGTACGTCATCGACAACGGTCATTTCTTCGTCTTCTGCGCTGATTTATATCGACATGAGTTAATCGGTGAACTGCGGGGGGCCGAAGTGAATGCGACACTCGAGACGGATGAGAAGTTACTTGTTGCGGTCATTGATGCCGCGCTCGCTTCGCAAAATGCTGTCGTTGCCGCCGAATCGATGGGCCTCGGCATTTGCTATATCGGCGGGATTCGCAATGATATGTTCGCTGTGAAGGAACTGCTCGGTCTGCCGGAGCGGGTATTGCCTCTCTTCGGACTTGCCGTCGGTGTACCAGAGCACGTCGAAGGTCAAAAACCGCGCCTCCCACTCGAACATATTTATCATGAGAACACATACGTCGCCGACGCCGAGCAACTGAAACAAGAACTCGATGCGTATGATGCGACGATTCACGATTACTATGCGGCACGCGGGTCGAACCAACGAAGCGACACGTGGACCGGACAAATGGGACGGATGTTATCGAGACCGACCCGGCTCGACGTGAAAGATTTCTTGAAGACGCAAGGCTATTTGAAGCAATGAAAAAAACCGCCAAATTTTATTTTGGCGGTTTTCAGTTTGTCTGCGCTTTGAGCCAGGCGTGGTCGATGGCGCCGAATTGCTTGGCGACGATGACTCCATTTTTATCGAGGACGTATGTCGTCGGCATCGCCTGAATCCGATACGCATCTCCGACGATTCCTTCCTCGTCGTAGACGACTTCGAATGCGTCTTCATACGGGGCGACAAATGATTCGGCATCAGCGACATCCCGTTCACTCGTCGTCGTATTGACGGCGACGATGGTCACATCGTCTTGTTCACGGGCAAACTTGGCCATGTCGGGCATCTCGGCCCGACACGGTGGGCACCACGACGCCCAGAAGTTGACGACAACCCGTTCGCCGCGCAACTCATTCAAGTTGAACGTCGTCCCATCCGTCCGCTTCAGTTCGAAGTTCGGCGGTACTTGACCGATGTTCAAACCGGTCTGAGACGAACCGGCCTCGAGCCGTGGTGTCTCGTCTGGTAGGCTGGCGTTGATGATGGCGAGCACGACGATGAGACCGAGTCCGTATTGAATGGCCGTCTTGGACGGTGGTGCCACGTAGGCAGCGACGGTGATTAGAAGGAAGAACGGAATGATCCACCACAACTCGAACGTACTGGTGACGATTGATTCGAGCAACCAAATCGAAAATGCACCGACCCCCGTCCAGAGCAGTGCTCCGAGCGTCGGTGTCCGCATCCAGCGCAACGTCGCGATGAGCAGTAAGACGATGAGGGATGCCATATAGAGATGGAGCGGTTGCGGCGATGAAAGCAGTGGGAGCGTCCCATATTTCGGGACGACGAGCGTCATCGCCAACCAAAGGAACAAGGCCGAGAACAACCAATAGCCACGTAAGCTAGGTGTGAGCCGGTAGACGAAAAAAGCAATCAAACCGGCGGCGATCAGGAGTGACCACGTGCCGCCGGTCGCATAAAGGGATAAGGCCAAACTACCCGTCGACGCGAGACCGAGGACGATTGCACTTCCTTTCCACGCGAGGAAACCGGCGAACCATGTGCCGAGGACGGCGTCGCGGTCTTTTTCCGATAAGCCGATTTTTTTAAAGCCAATGTAGAGCATGAGCAAGATGGCCATCATAGCCAGTAAATCGAGTCGAACGTTCAATGGACCAATCGCAATCACACAATCCCTCCTAGAGAAAAAGCGCCCAGACGAGTGGGCGCTTTCATTGTTTGTAGTATAGCATTAGCCGATTTGCGCTGCATTGAGGACCGTCTTCATCGCACCGTAACCACCGAGGATGTTTTGGATATCCTTGTAGCCGAGTGATTGAAGCACGCTCGCAGCCATCCGTGAACGGACGCCTGACGCACAGTGGACAGCAATCGTTTGGTCTGTCGGGAGACCTTCGTGGTCGCGTGCCAATTTACCGAGGAGGATACGTTCGGCTTTCTCGTAGTGGCTCGCGTTCCATTCCGTCGCATTCCGGACGTCGAGGACGAAGACGTCACCTTTTTCAGCTGATTCGATCGCTTGTTCCGCTGTCACGTCCGTGTACGTTTCCGTCAACAGCTCTTGACCGAGCTCTTCGACTGGGACGATGAAGCGGAGTCGGTCGAGGCCGATCGATTGAAGGTCCGTCTGCACTTGTTCGACGTCTTCCGCGCTCGCGATGAGTGTGATGTCTTTGTCGAAGTTGACGAGCCAGCCGGCCCATGAGACGAATTTCGTGTTGTATGGGGTGTTGATGGTGCCAGGGACGTGTCCTTTGGCGAATTCTTCCCCTTTACGTGTATCGACGACTTGTGTCTCGTCGACGAGCGTGTCGAGGCGGTCCGTACCGACGACTTCTGGACGAGCAATCATGTTCGTCACTTGAATGCCTTCTTTGTTTACTTTCTTCATCATTGCGAAGTAGTTCGGCGGTTCGGGTTGATCCGTCGTCAACTCTTTGATGAACGCATCTTGATCAGTCATTTGAAGTGCCCAGTTCGTCGCTTTCTCGTAACCGACGGTCGATGTCGGGATGGCGCCGAGCGCTTTCCCACAGGCACTGCCGGCACCGTGACCCGGCCAGACTTGAACGAAGTCAGGAAGCGCTTTGAACTTCTTGAGCGAGTTGAACATTTGCTCGGCACCGATAGCTGTCGTTCCTTTTACACCGGCTGCTTCTTCGAGCAGGTCAGGACGACCGATATCGCCGACGAAGACGAAGTCGCCTGTGAAGATACCCATCGGTTGTGTCTGGTTCCGGTCGTAAAGCAAGAACGAGATATGTTCTGGCGTGTGACCTGGTGTATGCATGACTTCGAGTGTGACGTTACCGACTTTGAACGTGTCACCATCTTTGACGAGTTTTGAATCGATGTCTTTCGCGAACGCATATTTCCATGACGCGTCACCTTCGTCTGAGAGGTAAGCTGTTGAACCGGTGCGTTTCGCAAGCTCGAGTGAACCTGATACGAAGTCGGCGTGGATGTGCGTCTCAGCCGTCGCCACGATCTTCATGCCTTCTTTTGCAGCTTCTTGAAGATACGGTGTGATGTTACGGGCCGGGTCGATGACGACGGCTTCGCCGGTCATTTGGCAACCGACTATATAAGATGCTTGTGCTAATTTTTGATCATAGAAATAACGTAATAACATGTGACATACCCCCTAAGAATAGTTGATTGTGAACGATTGTGATTTTTTTTGACTGTATATATAGAAGAGTATTAGACCGTTTCGCCTGTCCAGCTCATCATGCCGCCATCGACGTTGACGACATCGAAGCCGAGTGAATCGAGGTAAGCCGAAGCGTTCATGCTTCGTCCGCCTGCCGCACAGATGACGTGAATCGGTTTCGAACGATCGAGCTCATCGACTTTCGCACCGAATTCAGAGAGTGGGACGTTTTTCGCTTGCTTGATGTGGCCACCTGCAAATTCGTCTGTCTCCCGAACATCAATCAAGTTAAGCGTCTCATTAGATTGAAGCAACGTTTCTAGTTCAGTAGTCGAAATGGTTTTCATGAGTGATAAATCTCCTTTTTTGGTTTATGAATTTTTGAAGCGAGTTTCTTTCGTTGTTTTTAATATACCCCCCGAGGTATACTGAATGCAAGAAAAAGAATCGGAGGTCGAAAATTGAAGGAAATCATGATGATTGTGTCGATTTTAGTGCTGGCGACGGTCGGAATCGTTCTTTTTACGTCAGGTGAGAGTGAAATTACAAAAATTGGCGTCGAAACACTACAAAACAGATTGGAAAACGAAGAAATAACCTTGTTAGACGTCCGAGAAGTGGATGAATACGAGGGGGGGCATATCGAAGGAGCGGGGAACGCACCACTTTCATCATTAAATGCCACCGAACTGCCTCATCCGAAAGGTGAACCGATTTATGTCATCTGTCGGAGCGGGAACCGGAGTGCCCAAGCGGCACAGCTGTTGCAAGAGCGTGGCTATACGGAGATTTATGACGTCTCGGGTGGCATGATCGCTTGGGAACAACAATAAAACTTACTTATATAGAGGGTAGGGAATTGGAGGAGTTAATATGGAATTTGGATTTATTATCACCATCTTTTTGATCGGCTTTATCGGGTCGTTCATTTCGGGGATGGTCGGGATTGGCGGATCGATTATTAAATATCCGATGCTGTTGTACATTCCACCGCTTCTCGGCTTCGCAGCGTTCAGCGCCCATGAAGTATCGGGGATCAGCGCGATTCAAGTCTTCTTCGCGACAATCGGTGGGATTTACGCATACCGGAAAGGCGGCTACTTGAATAAGCAGCTCATCCTGTATATGGGTGTCGCCGTCTTGATCGGGAGTTTCATCGGCGGCTACGGCTCGACGCTCTTGTCTGAGAACTTGATTAACGTCGTCTACGCCGTGCTCGCGACGATTGCGACAATCATGATGTTCTTACCGAAAAAGAACGTCGAGGACGTCCCACTCGACCAAGTCACATTCAATAAAGTGATTGCAGCGAGTTCGGCGTTCGTCGTCGGGGTGGCCGCAGGAATCGTCGGGGCAGCAGGTGCGTTCATCTTGATGCCGATTATGCTCGTCGTGCTCCGGATTCCGACGAAGATGGCAATCGCGAGTTCGCTCGCTATCACGTTCATCTCGTCAATTGGCTCGACAGCAGGGAAAATTATCACCGATCAAATTGTGTGGGAACCTGCCGTCATCATGATTATCGCCAGTTTGATCGCCGCACCGCTCGGCGCGAACGTCGGTAAAAACATGAAGACAAAATCACTGCAGATGATTTTAGCGCTACTCATTTTAGCGAGTACAGTAAAAATTTGGATGGATATCATCAGGTGAGCGAATCACTCGTAATCGGCTACCGAGGCGACTCGGTAGTCTTTTTTTCGTAAACATTGCAATCGGATTGTTAAGTTTGTGTATAGTTGTAAACGTCAATTAGTTGAATTGAGTTCAAGGGAACGTTAAAATATAGCTTATACGTCTAAAAAGAAAATGAATCTTTAACTTGAATTCCATATAAGGAGTGTTTACATGAATCACACGAATCAATCGAAAG
Source organism: Exiguobacterium sp. s149 (assembly GCF_018618395.1). Taxonomy (NCBI): domain Bacteria; kingdom Bacillati; phylum Bacillota; class Bacilli; order Caryophanales; genus Exiguobacterium; species Exiguobacterium sp. s149. The sequence goes on along the minus strand of NZ_JACSLZ010000019.1, from coordinate 12,172 downwards.
GAAGGATGGACCGCTTCCGTCAGACGGCGCTCGACTCGTTCAAGACACACCGTCTGTTTTGGATGTTCACCATCCTGTTATGGACGAAGTCGCTGATCGCGTATCAGTTCTTCTTCAATATACCGGCCGAGAACGCGGTCCAGGCATTCATCCTATTCATCAACCCGCTCAGTTTCACGTTGTTCCTGTTCGCGTTCAGCTTCTTCTTCGGGGGGAATAAGCGGAAGTGGGCACTGTACAGTCTATACCTCGTCTCCTCGCTTATCTTGTTCGCGGATACGACGTACTATCGTGAGTTCACAGACTTCTTGACCGTACCGGTCTTGTTCCAGTCGTCGAACATGGAGACGCTCTCGTCTTCGTTCCTCTCGCTTCTCGAATGGAAAGACTTGCTCCTATTAGGAGACCTCGTCGTGCTTCCATTCCTACTATGGAAGATGAACGAGACGAGCCAGGCATCGCAACGCCGCGTCTTAATCACGTTCGGTGCGGCCGCGGCCTTGTTCGGGTTTAACCTCGTCCTCGCCGAAACGGAGCGTCCAGAACTGTTGACGCGCTCGTTCGACCGAGAGCTGTTGGTTAAAAACTTAGGAACGTTCAACTTCCACGTCTACGACGCCATGCTCCAAACGAAGACATCGGCCCAGAAGGCGCTCGCAGACGGTTCTGAACTGGATGAAGTCGAGAACTTCACTCGTCAGAACTATGCGGCTCCGGACCCGGAGATGTTCGGGAAGTATAAAGGCAAGAACGTGGTCGTCGTCTCGTTCGAGTCGGCCCAAAACTTCACGCACAACATGAAAGCGTCGAACGGCGAGTACATCACGCCGAACTTGAACAAACTGATCGAAGAGTCCCACTATTGGCCGAACTATTACCATACGACTGGCCAAGGGAAGACGTCAGATGCCGAGTTCGCACTCGATAACTCGCTTTACGGTCTGTCACGTGGAGGAGTCTACTTCACGAACGCCGACAACGAATATAACGCGTTACCAGAAGTCATAAAAGATGACAACTATTACTCGGCCGTGTTCCACGCCAACAACAAATCGTTCTGGAACCGCGACCAGATGTATCAAAACATCGGCGTCGACAAGTTCTTTGACGAAGCCAGCTATGACCTCGGAAACCCCGAGGATATGACGGAGTGGGGTCTGCTCGATGATGAGTTCTTCCGCCAATCGGTACCGATGCTCGAAGAGCTTCCGGAACCGTTCTACGCGAAGTTCATCACGCTTACGAACCATTTCCCGTACACGATGCCGAGTGAAAAGCACGAGCTCGTTCCAAAATTTGAGACGAACTCGACGACGCTCAACAACTTCCCGCAAGCGCTCGCTTACCAAGATTACGCCCTCGGCTTGTTCATCGACGAGTTGAAGGCGAACGGCATGTGGGACGACACGATTTTCGTCGTCTACGGTGACCATTATGGCATCTCGACGAACCATAATGCCGCTATGGCTGATTTGCTCGGGAAAGACGAGTTGACGCCATACGACGTCGCCAAGCTCCAAGCGGTCCCGTTCGCAATCCACTTACCGGGCCAAGACAAGGGTGAAGTGCATGAGACAATCGGAAGTCACGTCGACATGAACCCGACGATTCAGCACTTGCTCGGAATCGATACATCTGAACAGGTCGGATTCGGGAATGACTTGTTCTCGAAAGAGCATTATGACCGCGCCATCTTCCGTGATGGAACGGTCGTGACGCAAGACCATCTGTTCACGCAGTCGATGTGTTATGACGCCAAGACTGGCGAAGTCGCTGAAGATGGTGCAGCATGTACGCCACTTGAAGAAGAAGCGAATAAAATCCTTGAGATGAACGACCAGCTCATCTATTCGGATTTACTCCGCTTCAAGCAAGACTAATAACGAGGAGAGAAAAGGTTGGAGACAATCTTTTCTCTTTTTTGTGGTCGTTGCGTGCTAGGAAGACTAAGATGAAAGCAGAATAGCTTTCCAAAGGAGAATTTATGACATTAGATTATACGGGAGAACGGGTCATCCCAGATCGCATGGACCCGCTGAACGGATTGTTACTCGAACATATCGCGCGTTACCATTTCGCATTGTTATACATGAACGGACGCGTCCTCGATTTTGCGAGTGGGAGTGGATATGGCAGTCAATTGATTGCGAAGAACTTGAAAGGGACCGTGACCGAGGTCGTCGCCGTCGACTTGTCGGAAGAGGCGACGCGCTATGCGAAAGGGCGTTATCACCACCCGAACGTCGACTATATCGTAGGCGATGTCGTCGACCGGACGTTACCGGACAAACTCGGGATGTTCGATTGCATCGTCAGCTTTGAGACGATTGAACACGTGACTGACTATAAGACATTCATGGCGAACGTGTGGGACTTTTTGAAACCAGGCGGAATCTTGGTGTTGTCGACACCGTTCGGTCAAGGCGTCGGGCAACCGACGAATGAGCCCTTCCATGCCCATCAGTTCACTGAGGCCGAGTTTGAGGAATTATTTACGTCATTCACATCGACCGAGTTCTATTACCAACGAGGCGTGCTCGTCGAACCGAAGCGGGGGACGCGCCATTATCCAATCGGGATCACCGTCGCGGTCAAATAAAAAATCCCGATGAACGAGGTCATCGGGTAATGAAATAGTATAACAGGCCGAGCGCCAAAAATGAGACCGGGAACAAGACGATATACGTCCACGACACCATTGACCAGCTTTTCTTTTGATTGTAGTCTGATTTGTCTTTCCCGAGTCCGACCATGATCGTAAAAATGAGGGCAATCAAGCAAACGAGTAACGATAATCCAATTGTGAGATACATATTGTCACATCCTTCATAGTTTCTTCATACTTCTAGCATAGCTGAAAACAAAACGAAAAAACCTCTGAAATGTTGGGATTCTGTGTCCAACAATCAGAGGCTTTTATCACACGTCTTGCTGATTAATATACGTCTCAGCATCGTCAATCGGAATGCCGAGCGCCTCATGGATGACGATTAAGGCGCTATCATTTCGTTTGTCCGTCTCGGCAGCAACGCAGTCGAGCGGGACGTGGAGTTCATACTCGCGCATGTACCCGTCGTTCGCTGAGAACAAGATACAGATGTCCGAGGCGACACCGGTCAGGACGAGCGATGTGACCTCAAGTTGACGCAACAAGATATCGAGCTGCGTCCCGTAAAACGTCGAGTGCCTTGGTTTGATGATGAAATACTCTTTGTCTTCCGGTGCAATCCGTTTTGCGATGGCGCTGCCTTTCGACGACTCGACGTGACGGATGATATCCTCGGTGCTGTCTTTCCACTGACCGAAGTTGTCGTTGCAATAGATGACCGGCCAATCGTTCGCCTTAAAATGCCGCTTCAGTTTTAATATCGGGTCGACAATCGGCTCCGTGTTTCGAAGTAGGTCCTCCCCGCCGACAAAGTCGAAATCATTGAACATGTCGATGATGAGTAACGCCGTCTTTGACATCGTGGTCCCTCCATTCCAAGTGAGTCTCACATTATGAAGTACCACTCTGCCGACGGCGTTAATCGTCATTCAGCGAACGTTTTGCTCCGGAATACGAATGCAGTGATGATATAGAACGCGACGATATGAATCAACACATAGAACGCCGAGAACCAAATCGTTACGTCCATTGTTTCCATGAAGCCAGGGCTCTGGTAATAAATCGACAGGTCCGTATGCAAGAAGACGATCCATTTGGCGATGTCCGGCTTCCAAGCGATGAGGAGTCCGCCAATCATCGTCGACACGAAGTTCGCGAGCACGGTGAAACCAATGACGACGCCAACGGACTTGAAGACGACCGAGAACATGAGCGTCAAGAAGATGACGAACACGCCGCTCGAGACACTAAGTAAGACGTTGCGGAACTGCTCGAACGTCAATGCTCCGTCGAGCGTCCAGGCGAAGCCATACGTGACAGCAATGATGAACACGAATTGGACGAGCATGATCAAGAGCGCGGCGACAAGTTTCGAGAGTAAAATCCGGTCGCGCGAGTACGGGCTCATGAGCAAGTGCTTCAACGTATCAAATTTCAACTCATTTCCAATCATCTCGGCTGTGAACACGATCGTGAAAATCCCGAGGAACGTCATGGCGGCCATCGTCGCATAGTTGACGAATGTTTCCGCGTCACCTGGATTGTCGCCGCTCCGGACGATGAAGTACGTCAAGATGATAATCCCGGTATACATGCCGAGCGCGATCAACGGTTTGATCGTGCGCCGCCACTTCATAAATTCATTGGCCAGTAATGAACGCATTGTTCGTGCCTCCTTCTTTCTTCGTCACTTTCAAGAACTGCTCCTCAAGTGTCTCGTGCTTCATGCCTATTTGATAGACCGCGATGTCGCGATCGACAAGATGTTTCAACAAGTGCGGGATATCCGTTTCCGGACGTGGGACGATGAACGTCTCGGCCGATTGTTGAATGATTTTCACGTCATCGAACGCGAGTGCGACGACATCGAGCGCCTCGTTCATTTGTTTGCGGTCGACCTTACAGAGGATGACACTCTCCGTCTTCGCTTCGCCGTCACCTTGAATCGATTTGATTTGTCCTTGGTCGATGATGGCGAACCGATCGGTGATCAGTTCCATCTCGCTCAATAAATGACTTGAGATGAGGATGGCGATGCCGCGATGGTCGGCTAAATGCCGTAAGTAGTTACGCAAATCGGCGATTCCGGCCGGGTCGAGCCCGTTTGTCGGTTCGTCGAGAATCAAGACTTTCGGGTTATGAAGTAGGGCACGGGCAATCCCGAGGCGCTGTTTCATCCCGAGCGAGTATTGTTTCACTTTCATATCAAGTTTCGTCTCGAGTCCGACGAGGGCGCCGAGGGCGTTCAAATCGACTTTCTTTAAGCCGGGAATCAAGTTCATCGCGTGAATCAAGTTCTCGCGGCCCGTCAAATATGGATAGAAGGCCGGGTTCTCGACGATGGCTCCGATGCGACTGAGCGCTTGTTGGCGATCTGTTGAGACGTCGAACCCGTCGACGGTGACGGTGCCATGTGTCGCCGGCATGAGTCCGGTGATGATGCGGATCGTCGTCGTCTTCCCGGCGCCATTCGGTCCGAGGAATCCGAAGATTTCTCCAGGGGTGACGTCAAAACTGACGTTTGTCAGGACGTTCGTCTGCCCCATTTTCTTGTGTACGTTTTGTACGGATAACATAAGATCACCTTGCTTTCGTTGAGAGTATTTTCCAACTGGATTACCGTACTATACGGAGCAGATTGAAATAAGGTTTCACCTTTTTTTTGAAATTGTTGAAACAAACGCCTGATTTCACAATTTGTTGATAAGGAAAACTTATTGAAATAGTATGGACGAATTGTGAATTTGAAAGGGTCTTTCCATATGGAAAGGTGTAGTATGGAGAGGAGAGAAAGAGGCAAGATTTGGCTCTTTTTGCAGGACGAATCAGAAGGATGAACTGCTTCGTGCTTAATGTTAAAATGAAAGCGTTCACACATCGGGCGCACAGGAACGGATAGGGGGATTTATTCAATGGGAGAGTCGTCAAACGGTCGCGAAGAAGTACAAGCATTTTATGGTCCAAACTTAGGCTATATCGTTGAATTGTACGAGCAGTATGTGGAAGACCCAGAATCAGTCGATGCGGAGACGCGTCAATACTTTGACGAGCACGGGGCCCCGGAAGCGAGCGCACCTGTCGCGCCGGCTGCATCGTTTGATTTAGAGAAAGTCGTGGCAGCGACACGGTTGGTCAATGATATCCGGGCACTCGGCCATAAAGCGGCCGACATCTATCCGCTCAAAGACCACCCACGCGAGCACGGCTTATTTGCGTTTGACCGCTACGGGTTGAGTGAAGCGGACCTCGAGCAAGTACCGGCTCACTTGTTGTCGGAAGACGTGCCGAAGCCGGGTGCGAACGCGCTCGAGCTCGTTCGTCACTTGCTTGACGTCTATACAGGCCCGGTCGCCATCGAGCTCCGTCACTTGGATGACATGGAAGAGAAGCGTTGGATTCGCCGCCGCATCGAGCAGGGCGCATTGAAAGCGAAATACTCGAAGAACGAGAAAATCGAGTTGTTCCAACGTCTAGCGGAAACAGAGTTGTTCGAGTCGTTCCTCCATAAGACATACGTCGGACAAAAACGCTTCTCAATCGAAGGGCTCGACGCGATGGTGCCGCTCCTTGACGCCATGGTCGGTGGCCTCATCTCGAGCGGGTCAGAACATATCAACATCGGGATGGCCCACCGTGGACGCTTGAACGTGCTCGCGCACGTGCTCGGCAAACCGTATGAGATGATTTTCGCTGAGTTCCAGCACGCCCCGAATAAAGAATTGATTCCGTCGGAAGGATCGATTGGCATCAACTTCGGTTGGTCCGGCGACGTGAAATATCACCTCGGTCTCGACCGCAGAGTGTTAGAAGAGAAGAAAGAAGTCCGCTTGAACCTCGCAAACAACCCGAGTCACCTCGAGTTCGTCGGTTCGGTCGTCGAAGGGTATACGCGCGCCGCGCAAGACGACCGCTCTGAGAAAGGGATGGCCGTCCAACATGACGACAAAGCGGCATCAATCTTGATTCACGGGGATGCTGCGTTCCCAGGTCAAGGCATCGTCGCCGAGACGCTCAACATGACGAACTTGAATGGTTATCGTACAGCTGGGACGGTCCACGTCATCGCCAACAACACGATCGGCTTCACGACCGACCCGAGCGACTCGCGCTCGACACGTTATGCGAGTGATATCGCCAAAGGCTATGAGATTCCGGTGTTCCACGTCAATGCGGACGATCCGGAAGCGTGTGTCGCTGTCGCTAAACTGTGCAGCGAGTATCGCGCCAAATTCCATAAAGACATTCTCGTCGATTTGGTTGGCTACCGCCGCTACGGTCATAACGAGATGGATGAGCCGATGAACACGAACCCAGTGCTCTATAAGGCCATCAAAGAACACAAATCGGTCCGTCATGTCTATGCCGACATGCTCGAAGCGGAAGGCGTCATGTCGAAAGAAGACAAAGCGACGATCGAGCAATCGATTGAAGACCGTCTCAAATCGGCCCGTGACCTCGTCCCGGCCGAAGAAGAAGATGCCGACATCATCTTGCCGGAAGCGGTCCACAAAGGCTTCCCGTTCGTTGAGACAGGTGTCGAACGTGACGTGCTCCAGCAATTGAATGACGAATTGCTCGTCTGGCCGGAAGGCTTCGGCGTGTTCCATAAGCTGCAAAAAGTGCTCGACCGTCGCCGTGACGCGTTCGCGGACAACGGGAAAGTCGACTGGGGCCATGCCGAGACGCTCGCTTACGCCTCAATCATCTCGGACGGCACACCAATCCGTTTGAGCGGACAAGATTCGGAGCGCGGTACGTTCGCGCAACGTAACATCATGTTGAACGATGTCGAGACAGGTAAGAAGTTCTCGCCGCTCCATCACTTGTCGACGGCGAACGCCTCGTTCTCGGTCCACAACAGCCCGCTCTCAGAAGGCTCGGTGCTCGGTTTCGAATACGGCTATAACGTCTTCGCCCAAGACACGCTCGTGCTTTGGGAAGCCCAGTACGGCGACTTCGCCAACTCGGCCCAGGTCATGTTCGACCAGTTCATCTCGGCCGGCCGCGCCAAATGGGGACAGAAGTCAGGTCTCGTCATGCTGTTGCCGCACGGTTATGAAGGCCAAGGGCCAGAGCACTCGAGCGCCCGCATGGAGCGTTACTTGACGCTCGCTGGAGAAAAAAACTGGACGGTCGCGAATTTGTCGACGGCCGCGCAGTACTTCCACATCTTGCGTCGTCAGGCGAAGATGCTCGGCACGGAACAAATCCGTCCGATGATCATCATGACACCGAAGAGCCTGCTCCGTCATCCGCTTGCAGCCTCACCGGTCGATGAACTGTCAGACAATAACTTCCGTCCGATCATCGAACAAGTCGGTCTCGGTGAGAATCCGGAGCAAGTCGAACGTCTCGTCTTCTGTTCAGGGAAGATGGCAATCGATTTGCAAGAAGCGACGATGAAGTCAGAGGAGTCACTCGACTTCCTGCACATCATCCGCGTCGAAGAAATCTATCCGTTCCCGGTCCGTGAGATCCGTGAATTGATCAGCCGCTATCCGAACGCGAAAGAGATCGTCTGGGTCCAAGAAGAGCCGAAGAACATGGGGGCATGGACGTACATCGAGCCTCGTCTCGAAGCTGTCACATCGAACCGTCTGAACGTCCGCTACGTCGGCCGTCGCCGCCGTTCGAGCCCGGCTGAAGGGAATCCGACAGCCCATAAACAAGAGCAAGCACGAATCATCCGTGACGCCATTTCACGTGACGCCGTCTCGGCTGCTGCCGGCACGAGCACATACCAAAAAGATCGTAAATAAGTTAAGGGGGAACTCATTGTGATCGAAATCAAAGTACCTGAATTAGCAGAGTCCATTACGGAAGGAACGGTCGCGTCTTGGCTCAAACAGCCAGGCGACCACGTCGAAAAAGGGGAAGCCATCGTCGAACTCGAGACGGACAAAGTCAACATCGAGGTGCCGGCCGATGAGTCGGGCACGCTCGACGAGCAATTGGCGGCCGAAGGGGACACGGTCCAAGTTGGACAAGTGATCGCTCGCCTCAGCTCAGGATCGGGTGGCGGCACGGCCGTCGCGACGAAGACAAAGACAGAAGCACCTGCTGAGACGGCTCCAGCACCAGCCGAGACGAAAGTCGAAGCGGTCGGAGAAGCGAAGAAAGTCGAGCGCCGTGAAGAGCACGTCGCGAGCCCAGGCAAAGGACCAATCGCGACACCGGCGGCCCGTAAATTGGCCCGTGAGAAAGGCATCGATTTGTCAGCCGTCCAAACGAACGACCCGATTGGTCGCATCAACGTCCATGACGTGACGAGCCACGAGTCGAAACCGGCACCGACGCCAGCGCCACAAGCACCGAAAGCTCCAGCAGCGGCACCGCAAACGGCGGCGAGCGGCAAAGACGAAGAGCGCATCAAAATGACGCGCCGTCGTCAAACGATTGCCAACCGTCTCGTCGAAGTTCAACAGACGGCAGCGATGCTGACGACGTTCAACGAAATCGATATGTCGGCTGTCATGGCGCTCCGCAAACGTCGCCAAGAGAAGTTCATCAAAGACAATGACGTCAAACTCGGTTTCATGTCGTTCTTCACGAAGGCGGCCGTTGCGGCACTCAAACGGATGCCGTACTTGAACGCTGAGATTCAAGGCAACGAGATCGTCTTGAAAAAATACTATGACATCGGTATCGCCGTGTCGGCTCCGGACGGCCTCGTCGTCCCGGTCGTCCGCGAAGCGGATCGCAAGAACTTCGGTGAAATCGAGAAAGACATCTTGCACCTCGCCGATAAAGCACGCAATAACAAGCTCGGGTTGAGCGACCTCACAGGTGGAACGTTCACGATCACGAACGGTGGCGTCTTCGGCTCACTCTTGTCGACACCGATCTTGAACGGCCCACAAGTCGCGATTCTCGGGATGCACTCGATTCAACTCCGCCCAATCGCTATCGACGCGGAAACGATGGAGAACCGCCCGATGATGTACGTGGCGCTCTCGTATGACCACCGCATCGTCGATGGTCGTGAGGCCGTGACATTCCTCAAGCACATTAAAGACATGATTGAAGATCCAGAACAATTGTTGTTCGAAGCGTAATACAAGAAGGTCCATGCCGAGCGGCATGGACCTTTGCTTATGCGATGAGCGTCTCATCGAGCGTGATTTGTTGCTTTCCGTTCGCCTTTGAGCGATAGAGCGCCTGGTCCGCCCGTTCGATGGCGGCGTGTGGCACCGTCTCCGTCTGCCAGAGCGAGGCGCCGATACTTGCCCCGACGCTTGTCGTCCCGCCTTCAATGGTAATCGGTTCGGACAGGGAAGTGATGAGGTCTTGTCCGATTTGAGTGATCAATCGTTCACTCTTTCCATTCCGTTCGAACAAGAGGAAGAACTCGTCACCGCTCAACCGGATCGGATAGGCACCATCGAGCGTCACGCGTTTCAACCGTTCGGCAATCTCAATCAAGACATCGTCGCCCGTGGCGTGTCCATACGTGTCGTTGACGGCTTTAAAACCGTCGAGGTCGATATAGAAACAGACGTACTCGTTCTTCGTCGCTTGGGCTTCGTTCAAATAGTGTCGAAGCGCCGTCCGATTCGCGAGTCCGGTCAAGACGTCACGGTTGGCGAGTGACTCGTAATGGACACGTTCTGTCTCAGATTCGGTGAGAGACGAGACAAGTGACTCGAGGGCGAATGCGAGCGACTCAATCTCATGAATCCCAGACTGGTGCGGGAACGTCTTGGCCTTCCCTTGCTTCATCAGAGCAGCCGTTTCGGTGATCCGTTGTAACGGTCGCGTCACAATCGAGGCGAGGAACCATCCGAGCGTAGACGTCACGAGCGAGGCGATGAGACCGATCCATAATATTTTGTTCTCTAGTTCGATGACCGGGGCGAACGCGACTTCGGTCGGTTGGCGAACGACGACACTCCAACCGAGTCCGGCGTAATCCTCATAACCTTCACCGATGGCGACACCAGTCAAATAAGAAGTTCCGTCCTGCCACGTGTCGACGTGCCAGCCTTCTTTCAATGACGTCGGGAGCGGTTTGCCGACGAGGTGGTCGGGACCGAGCAACACCGTGTTGTCACGTCCGCTGACGACGAACAAGTCGGTATACTCGGACTGATGGTGGAGCGTCCGGTTGAAGTGGCGGAGCACTTCATTGCCCCATTCCCAACTGAGGTGGGTCGCGAGCACGCCTTGGAAGGTCCCGTCACGGACGAGCGGGACGCTGATGTCGACGAACTGGAGGACTTCGCCACTCGGGTTCGGCAACAGCTCGGCGAGCAAAACGGCTTCATGCACATCGCCGATGAACGGCTCAGTCTGTGCCTCGAGGAAAACAGGGCGCTCTTTGATGCTGGCGCCTTCTAAGATTCCGTTCGTCGAAGCGACGACGTTCCCCGACGCGTCGGTCACGCCCATCCACGAGAAAGCGGGGATGTTCGTCTGGACCTGGTCGAGCAGGGCCCGGCTCGAGGCAGGGTCGTTCAAGGCGTCAAGCCCTTGAAGTAATTGCACTTCTTGATAGCGTGACCACATGTAAAAGTCGAGCTTGTCGACGAGCTGATGCGACGTCATCGACAACCGTTCCCCAATCTCCGCTTCGAGCGAGGCGGCGGAACGTTGACTCGTCATATACGTCAGCGTGATGGTGAGTAAAAAAACGAGTGTGGCGATGCTGAGCGCCAAAATGAGACCGAGACGCATCGAAAATGATTTCATGAACAAATTCCTCCTACAATCACAACATCCACTTTGTTCATCGTCATTTTTTTCATGACATGAAGCAAAGTTGAGAAAAAACAAGGTCGATTTCGTGGAAACAGATAGCGCTTTCGTTATAATGAAAGACGAATCGATACAAATAGAGGTGAAACGATTGAAACAGAACAAACTATTGGTCATCGCGACACTGCTCGCGGTCGCCCTCGTGGCCGTCGTGGTCGTCTTGATGAATCAACCGACCGAACAAGCCGAGACGGCGGCACCGGCGACGACAGAACACGTGTCGACGGAAGGTCAGCCGACGCTCGGTGATGCGGACGCACCCGTCTCGGTCGTGGAATTCGGGGATTACAAATGCCCGTCTTGTAAACAGTGGGGCGAAACGGTCTATCCGAAGTTGAAAGAAGACTATATCGATACAGGGAAAATCAGTTTCAGCTACATCAACGTCCTGTTCCACGGACAAGAGTCGATTTTGGCATCGCTCGCGTCTGAGTCGGTGTATAAACAAGACCCGGACGCGTTCTGGGAGTTCCATAAGGCGCTTTACGACGCGCAACCGGCGAGTCAACAGCACGACGAGGCATGGGTCACGGTCGAGCGGTTGACAGAGATTGCGAGCGAGACGACATCGGTCGATGTGGCGAAGCTCGAGGACGATTTGAGTGAGAACTCGACGGTGCTCGAACAGGTGAGTCTCGATGACGGGCTCGTCAAAGAGCACGGTGTCCAGTTCACACCGTCAATCATGATTAACGGCGTCATGCTCGAGGACCCGTTCGATTACGAGACGATTGAGCGATTGATTGAGCAAGGCACGCCATGAAGCATTCATTCTTGACCCGTTATGGTCTGTATCTCGCTTGGCTCGTC
>NZ_JACSLZ010000018.1:0-19379 GCF_018618395.1 Exiguobacterium sp. s149 | reverse complement strand
GCTCGACTTGCATGTATTAGGCACGCCGCCAGCGTTCGTCCTGAGCCAGGATCAAACTCTCCAAAGAATTTGATATAGCTCTTTAAAAAATGACGAAGCTTGCGCTTCATTCAAACATTGTAAAACTTTTTTGCCTCATCGTTCAGTTTTCAAAGTTCGTCTGTCGTTTCTTGGCGACTTAAATATCTTAACAAGCTATTAACTGGAAGTCAATATCTTTTTTTCGATTTTTAAAACCGCTCTCGGCGACGTCTATTAATATATCAATAAAACTTTAATTGCACAATAGCTTTTTCAGAAAAACTTTAAATTATTTTTCATATCTTGTCTCTACCAGATTAAATCTCGAGATATAATTCTAGTTCTTTCATTATATAGAGAAAAAATAATCGGTATAGCCTAACGTGATTCAGCATAGAAAAAGGCGAGATAGAATATCTCGCCTCACGACATCAAGTTAGACAGTGAAACATTGCGTCGCTTCGCTTCTTTCAAATAAAAGAAGTACAGGGCTTCCGCTTGTTTCACTTGGGCTGCTAACTCACCGGTATCTTCGATGCTCACTTCAAGAATGTGACGTTTCGATTCGTACTTTGCCTTAGCATCTAACAACTCCGACAAAAACCTTTGATCGTAACCATAGCGTAAAGGTTTACGAAACCACTTCATAGTTCCCGTCGACCTTCCATCGCTCTAGATAATGTCACTTCATCCGCATATTCCAAATCGCCACCCACGGGCAACCCGTGAGCAAGACGCGTTACACGGATACCGGTCGGTTTTAAAAGTCGAGATAGATACATCGAAGTCGCTTCCCCTTCAATGTTCGGGTTAGTTGCCAAAATGACTTCACTAATCGCTTCATTTTCTTGGAGACGTGTTAACAAACTCGAGACGTTAATATCTTCAGGACCAATTCCTTCCATCGGACTAATCGCCCCATGCAAGACATGATACTTCCCGCGGTACTCTCGCATCTTCTCCATCGCAATCACATCTCTAGAATCTTGAACGACACAGACTACCGTCTCATCACGATGCGAATCTGTACAAATGGCACATGGATCCACATCTGTAATGTGTCCACACACCGTACAATATTTAATATCACGCTTAGCACTGACAAGCGCCTTAGCGAACGTCAATACATCGTCTTCTTCCATATCAAGTACGTGGAACGCTAGACGGATAGCAGTTTTCGGACCAATGCCCGGCAATTTTGTAAAGCTTTCAATCAAACGTCCGATCGCTTCAGGGTATTGCAACTCGCATCTTTCCTTTCTTCACTTAAAAACCTGGAAGGTTCATCCCTTGCGTAAAACGTCCCATTTTATCATTAACTAGTTGGTCAGCTTGTTTCATCCCGTCGTTGACCGCCGCCAACACAAGGTCTTGCAACATTTCGACGTCGTCTGGATCTACAGCATCTTCAGCAATAATGACATCAAGCACTTCTTTATGTCCGCTAACGACCACTTTAACCATGCCGCCGCCTGCTGTACCTTCGACCGTTAAGTCTTTCAATTCTTCTTGAGCTTTCGCCATATCTTTCTGCATTTTCTGCATTTGCTTCATCATGTTGTTCATGTTTCCCATTCCACGCATGTAGAGCGCCTCCTTTTAAACTTCTTCAATTTCAACGACGTCACCGAAACGTTCGAGGGCCTTTGAGACAAGTGGATCTTCTTCCTCCACTTCCTCTTCCTTATGATCCGAACGTTCAGCTTGTTTACGAAGGATGAACTCATTCTTCAACTCAACCCAATCGGTCTCGAGTACAGCCATGATTTCTCGACGAATCCCCGTCACTTCGAATAAGGCTTGTTCAATCACGTCTCGCGTGCGACCGTTCGAGCTAACCTGCTCGTAATGCCACGTCATCCCATCTTTAAATTGTACCAGTAAGGTGTCACTAGCACAAAGCACAGCCTCACTCTCATAGAACAGTGCAAAAATCGGACCATCTTGCGTGCGAATGTTCCCCATGATGTCTTCCCAACTATCACGGATTGCGTTTAAGTGTTGGCGTTCCGCTCGTTGCAATAATTGACGAATGCGTTCTCTCGGGACTCGAATTTGAGTTCGCTTGGCAACTTTCGGTTTCTCCGCTGTTGCTTCCGCTGCAGGGACACCCGTTTTCTTGACTTCATTCAACTCGCGACTCAGTTCACGGACCTGCTCTTGAAGTTGTTTCATCTGCTCTGTCATCGTCCGTCCTTGTTCGGCAATCCGAATAAACGTTAACTCAACTAAGACTTTCGGATGGTTTGATAATCGCATCTGTTGCTGACAGTCATTCAACTCTTCAATCACTTGGAACAGTTCGTCCGTCGATGTCGCTTCAACAAATTGTCGGAACGTCTCTGTCGGACGGGCGCGTTCGAGTAAATCAACGGCTTGAGGTGAAGCCTTTAATAGTAAAGCATCACGATGAACGAATACGAGATCTTCAATGAATCGCTTTAAATCTTTACCTTCACGAAGCATCGTTTCCAACGTACTCAAAATTTGATCGAGTTGCTTCTGTTGTAAGCCATAAGCCATATCAAGTAGAGCATCATCCGTTACCGCGCCGGTCACTTCTAGAACAGCGTCTTCGGTCAAACGGCCATCGCTAAAAGCGAGCGCTTGATCGAGTAGGCTGAGTGCATCGCGCATCCCGCCATCGGCAGCACGGGCAATCAGCTTGAGCGCCTCCGGATCATAGTCATAATCTTGATCGTTCAAGATATATGCCATACGTGTTTGCAATTGACCGACTTCATGCCGTTTCACATCAAAACGCTGGCAACGTGAGATGATCGTCGCCGGGATTTTGTGCGGTTCCGTCGTCGCCAAAATAAAGATGGCATGCGCCGGCGGTTCTTCCAACGTTTTTAACAACGCATTGAAGGCACCGGTCGACAACATGTGCACTTCATCAATGATATATACTTTGAAACGCGCTTGAGAAGGCGGATATTTGACCTTATCCCGAATTTCTCGAATCTCATCGACCCCATTATTTGAAGCCGCATCGATTTCAAACACGTCCGGGCTCGTCCCTTCCGTGATGGCAATACAAGTCGGGCACGTGTTACACGGTTCTCGTGTGGGTGCTGTCTCACAGTTGATGGCTTTCGCGATAATTTTCGCCAAACTTGTCTTACCGGTCCCTCGTGGACCCGAGAACAAATAGGCATGTGACATTCGTTCTTCAAGCAACGCATTTTGAATCGTACGTGTGATATGAATTTGACCGACAACCTCTTGGAACGACTGCGGACGATAAACCCGATACAACGCTTGATACGCCATGTCCCCGCCTCCTTTCTTCCTTACATTCTCTATTTCATCATACAAAAAAATCTACAACCCTGGGGCCGTAGATTGAAGTTATTAAATAAATCTGCCGCGCACCGATTTCTGAAAGCACGTCAATGTGCGTTACTCATGCAGTTTGCTCGGCCCAAGCACCCCTGCGGCACACGGTACGTCACCACTTAAGGCTGCTTCCTTCCGGACCTGACCTGGTTCATGGGTGACCGTTGCGCAGGACTCAGACGTCAACGCCACTTACACGAGGACAGACCACACCAATGCACTCCCTCGAATCGGAATTCAGTCTCGCTATAGCGGATTGCGAGTTACAGGGCACCGCTACCTCCCCGCCTAGCACGGCAAATGGGTAAATGAAGTTAGGCACTACGTTGAGTGCTATTACATTATACTGTTTAATCAGATGGGTTGCAACCTCTCTGTTCAAGCCGCGCCTGCTTCTTCCTTTCTCTGAGGTTTCGGAAGAAGACTGTCAGCAACTCGCCACATTCTTCTGCTAAAACATTCTCCGTCACTTCGGCTTGGTGGTTGAAGCGTTCGTCTTGAACGAGGTTCATGAGCGTACCGCAACACCCTCCCTTCGGATCATGGGCACCAAAGATGACACGTTTCACACGAGACAGCACGATGGCCCCCGCGCACATCGGACAAGGCTCTAACGTGACGAACAGTTCGCAATCTTCCAAACGCCAATTGCCGAGCGCCTGGTTCGCCTGTTCAATCGCAATCATTTCGGCATGGGCCGCGGCCAATAAGTCCGTTTCTCGGCGATTATGACCCGCGGCAATCACCTCATCACCTTTAACGATGACGCATCCGATCGGCACTTCGCCGATTGCTTCCGCCTTCTTTGCTTCTTCTATGGCGAGCCTCATAAATCGTTCATCTCGTTCCATATACACACTCCGTTTCTGATCACTTATTATGAAAAAAAATGAAAATCATTTCGCTCGCCCTATCCACTTCATTGTATGCTAGAATGGAACTTGCACTTTGGATAATGGAGGATGACATCATATGTTTATAACGGTAGAGGGACCGATTGGTGTCGGGAAAACGTCACTGGCCCATATCATCAGTCAGCACTTTTCAATGCAGATGCTGAATGAAATTGTAGAAGAGAATCCGTTTCTCGGCAAGTTTTACGAAGATATCGACGAATGGAGCTTTCAAACGGAAATGTTTTTCCTTTGCAATCGCTTCAAGCAATTAGACGATATCCACAAACACCACTTGAGTCAACAGCAATCCGTCGTTTCGGACTATCATATTTTCAAAAACTTGATTTTTGCCCACCGTTCCCTGAGACCAGCTCATTTGAACAAGTATGAGCAAATCTACAAGATTTTGACACACGATATGCCCAAGCCTGATGTCGTCATCTACTTACACGCCAGCATCGAGACGTTGATGAAACGTGTCGCTTTGCGTGGACGTGAAGTAGAAGAGAATATGTCTCGCGACTACCTCGAACAGCTCGCCCGCGATTATGAAACGTTTATCGAATCATACCGCGCGACACACCCCGAAGTGACGATTCTTTCGTTCAGTGGAGATGAGCTCGACTTCGTCCAAAACCCGGATGATTTGACGCACGTCCTCGCAACGATCGAACGTGAATTAGAATTGACTAAAGGAGCACAAATCAAATGACGCTGAATGAAAAATATAACATTCCGAATGACACGATCATCACGATCGGTGGAATGGTCGGAATCGGTAAATCGACAATCACGAACTCACTTGCCGACGCCCTCAACTTCCGCACTTCACTTGAGAAAGTAGATACGAACCCTTATCTCGATAAATTCTATCATGACTTCGAGCGTTGGAGCTTCCACCTCCAAATCTATTTCTTGGCGGAACGCTTCAAAGAACAGAAGAAGATTTTCCAATACGGCGGCGGTTTCATCCAAGACCGTTCGATTTATGAAGATACAGGCATCTTCGCCAAAATGCACTACGAAAAAGGGACGATGTCTCCAACCGACTACGAGACGTACTCGAGTTTGTTTGAAGCAATGGTGCTGACTCCGTTCTTCCCACATCCTGACTTGCTCATCTATCTCGAAGGTTCGTTCGAGCAAGTGCTCGACCGCATTCAAATGCGCGGACGTGAGATGGAGCAACAAACACCAATCACGTATTGGGAAGAAATGTACGAACGCTATACGGAGTGGATCAACAACTTCAATCTTTGCCCGGTACTTCGTCTCTCAATCGAAGAGTATGACTTGATTAACGACCCGAACTCGGTCGAACTTATCCTTGAGAAAATCGAGAAACAATTGACGATCGCTCGCGAAGCGAAAGTCAGATAAATAAGAAGGTGCACTGCTCACTTGAGCGGTGCACCTTCTTTTTATGTGTGGGCGATATGAGATTTCCGATACGTCGGTGTCTTCCGAGCTTTTCGGAATCCATCGATGGAATCGAATACGGCTGCCACAATCGTGATGGCCACGACCAAACCGAATACCCATCCAAACGAATTGACCCCATTCGGGACATTCGTCTCCAGCCAATTCAAAAAGCGTGAATCGAACAACTGCGGAGAACTCGCCATCCAAATGATGAACGTGGCCGAGACGAGATTATAAACCAAATTAAACGAAGCGAGCGCATACGTCCAATGCCCTTTGATCCATTTCCATACCCCGAGTACGACTTGAAGCAAAATGACGGTCACGAACAACAAAATCACTTCTAGTAAGAACGACTGATTGAAGATTGGCGTGATCATCGCGAAACCAGCGCTCGTCGATTCATAGATTCCTAGCAAGCGTTCGGCGTTGAGATACACCCCAAACCAAACCACTGTCCAAAATAATCCGAATCCCGCATCAAATTTACCGATTCGACCGCCCTTCACCCGTTCTTTCAGCTTAGACACATCCCACTTCATGTCTGGCGCCGGCACATTATCAGGTGCATAGCGCTCAATCAAAAAGAAGATAAGCGTAATCCAAAACACGAGTTGAATCCCAACATCCCATAACGCATCGAACATGTTCGTCAAAAAGGTGCCGACTGTCGGCATAAGCGGTCCTGAGAACGTCGGCATGCTAGCGAATACAAGCCCAAAGAAAACGACAGCTAAGACGATTGGAACGACAAGCTTAACGACAGTCACATACACGGGGGAAAAACGTGGGCCGATGACATACTGCCCTTCCTTATAACGCGCGGCCACGACGGCCGGATGCCCCATCTCTGCTAACACCCGTTTCACGTCTGCCTCAGACGGTTGTTCGGGCAACGCTGACTCAATCGATTGCCGAACCGAGGCAGCGGCTTCCTCACGCCGCTTCGGTGGAACGTGCCGTATGACCTCATCGATATATACGTCAATCCAATCCATGACGCTCCTCTCCTTCCTTTTGCGCCATCACAGTCTATATGATTAAGATTCCCGATTGATTAACGAATTAGTTGATTTTCGCTAGATTGACACAAACAAAAAAGCCGCAGACCGGAGTCTGCGACCATAAAAAAACGCATCTGCCCATGCAGATGCCAAAACAAGCGGAGTTGGTGGGATTCGAACCCACGCGAGCCTTACGACTCCTAACGGATTTCGAGTCCGTCCCCTTCAGCCGGGCTTGGGTACAACTCCAGGCTTAAAAAAGTGTAAAAAAAAGAAAGTGGAGGAGGTGGTGGGATTCGAACCCACGCAGGCTATTACACCCCTGACGGTTTTCAAGACCGTTCCCTTAAACCACTTGGGTACACCTCCAAAAAAGTATGAAATTGTTGAGCCTCCAAAAATAAAAATGGAGGAGGTGGTGGGATTCGAACCCACGCAGGCTATTACACCCCTGACGGTTTTCAAGACCGTTCCCTTAAACCACTTGGGTACACCTCCAAAGCTCATATACAATTGGTGAGCAAACATCTCGCTCGACATGATTTATAGTACCAACTTGGCAGACAGATGTCAAACCCTTTTGTGAAAAAACATTAAAAAAACCGAAAATAATCCCGTCTTAACGATACGGTTCAGACGGGATTATTTGTTCATTACTGAGGCATTTCAATTTTCTCGATGCCGCCCATATATGGACGTAATACTTCCGGAATGACGACTGAACCGTCAGCCTGTTGGAAGTTCTCTAAAATCGCAGCGACAGTCCGTCCGACTGCGAGGCCAGAACCGTTGAGTGTATGGACGAATTCAGGTTTTGCGTTCGCTTCGCGACGGAAACGGATTCCGGCCCGGCGTGCTTGGAAGTCTTCAAAGTTCGAACAAGATGAGATTTCACGATACATCCCTTGCGCCGGCATCCACACTTCGATGTCATATTTCTTCGCAGCTGTGAAGCCGAGATCTGCCGTACACATGCTGAGCACTTGATATGGGAGACCAAGACGCTTAAGCACTTCTTCAGCGTGGCCCGTCAAGAGTTCGAGTTGTTCATAAGACTCTTCAGGTTTCACAAACCGGACGAGCTCGACTTTGTTGAACTGATGCTGACGAATGAGCCCACGCGTGTCGCGTCCGGCTGATCCTGCTTCTGAACGGAAACAAGCGCTATACGCTGTATACGTGATTGGAAGTTGGTCTTCAGCGATAATCTCCTCACGGTGCATGTTCGTCACCGGAACTTCTGCCGTCGGTACGAGGAAGTAGTTCGTGTCCGCCACTTTAAATGCGTCTTCCTCAAATTTAGGAAGTTGTCCCGTCCCGGTCATCGCGTCTCGATTGACCATATAAGGAGGAAGCACTTCAGAATAGCCATGTTCATCGGCATGCATATCCATCATGAAGTTGATGAGGGCACGTTCGAGACGTGCGCCGAGACCTTTATAAAAGACAAACCGGCTGCCTGTCACTTTACCCGCTCGTTCCACATCGACGATTTTCAAGTCTTCCATGACGTCCCAATGCTGTTTGAGTTCAAATTCGAACGTCGGTTTTGTTCCGACTTCACGGATCGTGACGTTATCGTCTTCCGTTTCGCCAATTGGCGTTGATTCGTGCGGGATGTTCGGGATGCTGAGGAGAATCAAGTTCAACTCGGCCTCGACTTCACGCAATTCTTCATCGAGTAATTTGATTTCATCCCCGAGACGGCGGGTCTCGAGAATCGGTCCATCCGCATCTTGCTTATTGCGTTTCAATTCCGCAATTTGCTTCGTCGCTTCATTTCGTTTCGCTTTCTTCACTTCGACCTCATTGATCAAGTTGCGGCGTTTCTCTTCTAGCTCCGGGAAACGATCGAGCGCACTCAAATCCTCGCCGCGATGAGCTAGCTTCGTTTTAATCTCTTCAAAATCTGTTCGTAATCGTTTAATGTCTAACATTCGTTATTCCTCCTTTTTTCACATAAAAAGGTGGCACGCCCCTTTCCCGTAGGAAAGGGACGAACCACCTTGGATCCGCGTTGCCACCCTCGTTGCCCGAAATCGGGCCACTCGATGCACGTAACGTGTGCGTAACGTGACTTGTTTCCAAGCCAATGCTCCGAGGCCGATTCGGTTACATCATCCCACTAGTTTGCACCAACCACTAGCTCTCTGTCAGTAGATGACCGTAACGTACTTTTCCCCATCATTGCATCTGTCATTGAATTAGTTTTACTTTACAACATCTCAACTCTATCGACAAGACTCAGTTTTCCGAGCACGAGTCGAATCTCATCTAAAAAGTCCGAGAAGGCACGCGTCATGCGTGTCAAAAACGACGCCATCTCGACCGGTTCGGCCGCGACGAGCGTTCCTTTAGGTGGAAGTTCACCATCTAGATACCGGACGCTTCCGGAAGGCTCGATGGTGACGGTCCCGACCTGTTGATCGGCCGCAATTGGAGCTTTTGTATCAGGAAGGTCATACGTTGGTTCGGGTACGGCCTGTCCTTTTTCAACAAGTACTTCAAAAGCTGACGTCGTGCGCACTTTTGCCGACTCGACTGTACCTTCAGCGACATGCAGCGTCGCCGGGACGATTTCACCAGTCCGTAAAATAGGGGTCAAGACGAAATCGCCATAGGCATAGTCGTGAAGCGCCTTTGTAGCAGTATAGCGCCCTTGATCGGTCTTCGCTCCGAGAACGACCGATAACACGGTACGTCCATCTCGCGTCGACACGCCGATAAAGCAGTAACCGGCATCGTCGGTCGTGCCCGTTTTAAAGCCAAGCATACCCGGATAGGCTAAATCACGACCAGCGAGCATCCGGTTCGTCGCTTCAAATCGGACTCCATCGATATCAACATACGCTTGTTTCGTCACATCGAGCACTTCCGGGAACTTCGTCAAATACGCCAAAGCTAGCATCATCAAATCATTGGCCGATGTCAAATTCTCCCCTGGACGTCCCGCTGACACAGAGTCAAGTCCCGATGCATTGGCGAACGTCGTTTGGGTCATGCCAAGTTCGGTCGCCCGTTCGTTCATTTTCTTTACGAATACCCCTTCCGAACCAGAGACGGCCTCGGCCAATGTGACCGCTGCCTCGTTCGCGGAACGAATCAACGCCACGTCGTATAGCTCTTTCACCGTGTACGGTTTATTGACGAGCGGAATCCGAGCCAATCCTGGTTTTCGGGTCAGCGCCAACGCCTTGTCGCTCGGGGTCACTTCTTGGCTCCAACTGAGGTCACCTGCTTCGATGGCTTCTCGGACGAGAAAAGCGGTCATCAGCTTAGTGATTGATGCCGGAGGAAGCATCGCGTCCTCTTCTTGTGAGAACAGGATTTGTCCCGTCGTCATGTCCACGAGCATCGCGCCGGTCGCATCAACTTTAGGTGCCGCCGATGCATCCGTCGGCACGATCATATTTAAAAGGATTGCCCAAACGAGCATCCTTCCGATCCATCTTTGTCTCACGGTCTTGCCCCTTTCTATACGTATCTCGTTACAGTGTAGCAAAAAAACACATGAAAAAGGCTCCCTATTTGCTAGAGAGCCTTTCAATCAGGCGAGTTGTCGCTTCGTCGCTTCAACCATGTCCAAGAAATAGCGGTGCATCGACAAGTCGTCCGTCAATTCCGGGTGGAACGAGCAGGCCATATACTTGTCATACCGAACCGCGACAATCGCTTCCTCGACCTCGGCGAGCACCTCAACGCTCGCTTCGACCGATGCGACTTGCGGCGCTCGAATGAACACCGCTTCGACAGCGTCATCGATTCCATTAACAGTCAAATCGACTTCAAAGCTATCAACTTGTCGTCCGAACGCATTCCGTTTGACCGTCATTGGGATTTTACGCAAGTGCGCATCATATCCTTCGACTTCGGTCGCGAGCAAAATCAAACCAGCGCACGTTCCGAACATCGGCAACTCCGTATTCTCACGTAACGGCTCGAGCAACTCGTACCGATCGAGTAGGCGACGCATCGCCGTGCTCTCCCCACCCGGTAAGACGAGTCCATCGATTCGATTTAAGTCATCGACCGAGCGGACGACGAGTGTATTCGCACCAAGTGCTTCGAGCATGTGAACGTGTTCGCGAATTGCACCTTGCATTCCGAGTACACCAATCGTGGTCATCTTACCAACCTCGCGGTGCCATGAGTTCTTCTTGTTTGAGCGTGCGGACGTCGAGTCCCTTCATCGCTTCGCCGAGTCCTTTCGACAAGTGCGCGATGCGCTCATAGTCATCATGGTACGTCGTAGCTTCAACGATGGCACGGGCGAATTTCTCAGGGTTCTCCGCCTTAAAGATTCCTGATCCGACAAAGACGCCGTCCGCTCCGAGGTGCATCATGAGTGCCGCATCGGCTGGTGTCGCAATTCCGCCTGCTGCGAAGTTGACGACCGGGAGGCGACCCGCTTCACGGATTTGCATGAGTACTTCAAACGGGGCACCAAGATCACGTGCTTCCGTCATCACTTCGTCGATGCTCATCGAGAGCAATCGTTTCACTTGGGCTTGAACGGTACGCATGTGACGAACCGCTTCGACGATGTTGCCGGTTCCCGGCTCACCTTTCGTCCGAATCATCGCTGCACCTTCCCCAATGCGGCGTGATGCTTCACCAAGGTCGCGCGCGCCACAGACGAACGGTGCTTTGTAGTCACGTTTGTAGAGATGGAACTCTTCGTCAGCAGGTGTCAATACTTCACTCTCGTCAATGAAATCAACCCCCATTGATTCAAGGACACGTGCTTCAGCGATGTGACCGATCCGGCACTTCGCCATGACCGGTACCGATACCGCACCCATGACGTCTTCAATGATTGTCGGGTCGGCCATACGAGCAACACCGCCCATTTTGCGAATATCTGAAGGTACGCGCTCGAGTGCCATGACGGCAACTGCACCTGCTGCTTCAGCAATTTTGGCTTGCTCCGCGTTGATGACGTCCATAATGACGCCACCTTTTTGCATCTCGGCCATACCACGTTTTACTTTGTCTGTCCCTACTTGTCTCTTTTCCAAATGGATCCCCTCCAATAAGCTAGTCTACTTGCAAGTATAAATTGATTTGACTATATTGAAAGTGCCAGTTTTATATTTTTTAAAGTGGTCAGTTCGAACAAAGGACTTCATTTCTTGATTCTCGAATGTTGTAAAGATTAAAGGAGATGATGGAATGGATCAATGGAACAGTCGTGACGACGCGCAGGAGCGCAACTTTTTCGGAAAAACGGGAATGGTCTCGCTCCTCCTCGTCATCGGATTCGTGCTCTATTTTTTCTTTGGCTGACCACAGAAAGGACACATCATGGATATGCTCACGTTCTCGCTCGAGGCCGACTCGAGCGTCCCATTATATGAACAACTCTATTTGCACATTCGACAAGCCATCGTTGATGACACCCTCACCACCGGGACAAAACTTCCGTCCAAACGTAAGTTAGGTGAGTTTTTAGATGTATCACAAACGACCGTTGAACTGGCTTACGCCCAGTTGCTCGCGGAAGGATACATCGAGTCGTTGCCACGCAAAGGCTTCTACGTGTTACCGCAAGAAGAACTGTACGTCCGGCGCGGCAGTAGCGTCATCGAACCGTTACCGGTGAAAAAAACATATGAGTTCGACTTGTATCCGAGTCAAATCGACACGACCGCTTTCCCATTCGAACGTTGGCGCCGGCACTTAAAACAAGTCGTCTCAGAAGAACATCACGATTTGCTGTCACTTGGCTCCGTCCAAGGCGATTTCGTTCTTCGCCAAGAAATTGCGACCTATCTCTATCATTCGCGCGGCGTGCATTGTTCTCCTGAACAAATCGTTGTCGGATCGGGAACCGAGCAGCTGTTGCCCCAATTGTTAGAACTGTTGCCGGATACTACGACGTTCGGCATTGAGGATCCGGGGTATCCGCTCACCCGCCAACTGTTCGCCCATCAACGGCGGACGTTCATCCCGATTCCTGTCGATGAGAGCGGCGTCCGTGTCGACCTGGTGGAGCAAGCATCCATTGATGCCCTCTATGTCACACCGGCCCATCAATTTCCGACTGGGACCATTCTATCTGTCAGTCGACGTCAACGTTTGCTCAACTGGGCATCGGAGCGACAGACGTATGTGATTGAAGATGATTACGATAGTGAATTCCGTTATAGCGGCAAACCGATTCCCTCTTTGCAAAGCATGGATCAAAACGAGCGAGTCGTCTATTTGAGCACATTCTCTAAATCATTGATGCCTTCATTGCGAATCGGTTATATGGTACTCCCCCCTCCGCTGTTAAATCGCTATCGAGAACGTTATCGTCACTTCACGTGTAGCGTACCCCGTTTCGAACAACATACGTTAGCAGCATTTATGGCGACCGGTGATTTTGAGAAACACTTGAACCGGATGCGGAAGACATATCGCCGGAAACTTGAAATCATTATCGCTGCCTTTAAACCTTATGAACCGGTCGTCTCCGTCACGGGGGCGAGCGCCGGCCTTCACGTCGTCCTGTCTGTTCGTACAAGCGCGACAAGTGAAGACTTGAAACGATTGGCCGAGGCTTCGAATATCCGAATCAATGCGATGACAGACTATCGCATCGAATCAAGCGACACGATTCCTCAGTTTTTATTTGGATTTGCCGCCTTATCCGAAGAAACATTACCAGCTGCCGTTAGTGCGCTCATGTCGTGTTGGAACATTGAGAAAGGAAGAGATGGATGAAACGGTCACGCTACGTCGTCGGTGGGCTCCTTTTGTTAATTGGTACACTCCTGTTATCCGAATCGTGGTGGAAAGACCAACTCACGGCATGGAACAGTCAACAAGTGACCGCCGAAATTCAACCGAAACAGCCAGAAACCGGTGAATTTGAGTTTTCAAACGTCGAGCCGTTATCATGGGAACAACTTCTCACCGTGCGCAATCGATTTCATGATTTACCGACCGTCGGCCTCATTTCGATTCCAGAAATCGAACTCGAGCTCCCAATCTTATACGGGCTCGACAATGAGAACTTGGCTGTCGGGGCTGGAACGATGGACCCGGACCAACGAATGGGAACCGGAAACTATGCACTCGCGGGCCACTACACGCAAAGCCCGACCGCCTTGTTCGGTCCGCTTCACATCATCGACGTCGGCATGTCCATCTACTTGACCGACATGACACATACGTTCGAATACGAGGTCATTTCGCTTGAGACCGTTCCCCCGACACGGGTCGACGTGCTCGATCCGACAACAGAACCGACGATTACACTCGTCACATGCACGTTCGATGCGACCGAACGTTTGATTGTCAAAGGACGCTTCGTGAACCAAACGCCTCTCTAACCGATAGGCGTTTTTATTATTTTTCAAAAAAAATATTGTGAGCGCTTACATATTCAGCTAAACTATTCCTGAAACCGTTTGCACAATTTTGACAATTCGTTGCCCTGTAGACGACACATTCCATGAAAGAGGTGCTTTATGAAGAAGAAAACGGCACGACAGACGACCACGTTACTTTTATCATCCGTTCTCCTCATCCAAGCCGGCGTTCCGATGAACGCATTGGCCGAGCCTGCGACAATCTCGATTGATGGCTTAAAAACGGATTGGGCGAACACGCCAGCGCTCGCCACATCCCCACAGGCGGGTTGGCAAGGATTCGATTTAGGAGACGTCTATCTGCAGAACGATGCGCGTAACCTTTACTTTTATGTGGATGCGAACACCGTCCCGAACTGGGGCGACAATGGTCAGTACATAAATATCGCCCTCCAAATCAATGAACAAGATTCAGGCGTAGCGACAAACCCGCTCGGCCATCCGTTCAACTTCAGCCAAACTGATAAAAAACCACAGTATCATATTTTACTTCGCGTCGATGGCGACACGTCAGTAAAAGAAGCCGCTCTGTATGAAGCAGGGGAATCCACGCCGCTCGCAAACTTGAGCAACTTAAACGGCGCCTCGTTTGCCATTGATCGCACGAAAGGCTTTGAAGGCAAAATTCCATTGTCCCTGCTTGGTCTAAGCAATGATGATACCGTTCGGGTCCTCACGGTACTCAGCGGGAATAACGCTACCGAGCACGGTGCGTTCGACACGATTCCAAGCAATGCGGCCAATAAAGTCGCCGATAGTTGGAATGTTTCGGCGACTCCGTCGACACAATCGGTATATAGCCCAGCCTTCACGTTGAGCGGTGTCGAGACGGTCAGTCAACTCGAAGTGACAGCGGTCACGCCGGCCAATCAATCGGAACAAGTGGACATCAAATCCCCAATCACATGGACGTTCAATGAACCTGTGTCGTTAGATGCTTCGAACATCAGCTTGATGAATGGCGAGACAGCTGTACCGTTCACGGCTGAAGCGAGTGGATCGACTGTGACTGTCACACCGACCGAAGCACTCGGTTTGAATCAAACGTATACCGCGACCCTTCCCGCGGACGCCGTGAAAGGCAACCTGTCGAACACGACGTTACCAGCATTGACGACGTCATTTAAAACCATCACTGAAATCGCCGATCCGTGGAAAACACAACGCTACATCGAAATGTTGTACGTACGGGCCGACAACGATTACACGGACTGGAATTTATGGACGTGGAGCACGGGTGCCAAAGACGGTCAAGTTGACCCGTATAAAATCACCGAAAATGGCGCCATCTTCCGAATCCCAGTCGGAAAAGATGCGACCAATGTAGGCTTTGTCATCCGCAAGGGCACGGATTGGGTCGTGAAAGATGGCTACGGGGAAGACCGTTATGTCAAATTGGGAAGCGACCGGGTGACGAAAGTCGTCGTCGAGAGCGGCAAAGGGACGTTCCATCAAGTACCGACGATTCAAGGACCCTTGTTTGAAGATGGTGCCGTCACGTTCTTCTACCGTGACAAAGCGTTGTATGAAGCAGGACAACTCGATGAAATCGACAGTGTCGCATTGAAAGTCAATGGCACGACGTACCCGATGACGTACGAAGCCAAAAATGAATGGTTCCGCCATACGGTCAAATTACCGGAAGGGAAACATGATTATACGTTCCTTGTCACAAAAGATGGTGTCACGACCGAAGTGAAGGATTCTTACTTCGAGGCTTCGAGCGTCGAGTATCGTCGTCCGAACGTTAAACTGGCAGCAAGCGTGGCACCGAAAGCCCTCAGTTCTCGAGAAAACGCGGTCGTCCAGGTGAAGCCGACGTTGCCGAAAGGCGTCAAGCTGCGTCAACTGTTCATCGATGCACGTCCTCTGGGTGGACCGGCTAAACTAGAAGTCGACCCGGCCCTCAACAAACAGACGATTGCAGTCAAAGATACCGTCAAACCGGGCAATAAATTCTTAACGATTACGGCGATTGACCAATACGGTAACGTCCATAAGACGAAAACATCGTTAACGGTCCGACCGGTCTCGATGAAGGACAAGCAAGAGTTCGATTGGGATGAGGCACGGATTTACTTCATGCTGACCGACCGATTCTACGATGGGGATAAAACGAACAATAACCCGAACGGTGAATACTATGACCAAGACCATCTTGAGTCTTATCACGGCGGCGACTTTGCCGGTGTGACGAAGAAACTCGACTACTTGGATAAGCTAGGCATCAATACGATTTGGATTACACCGATTGTCGATAATATCGATTGGGATCTTCGCTACGGTAAAGATGGATCACAGTATGGCTATCATGGATACTGGGCGAAAAACTTCGAAAAACTCGATGAGCATCTCGGCGATATGAAAGCATTCCATCGTCTGATTGACGAAGCGAATGCTCGCGGTATGAAGATTATGGTCGACGTCGTCTTGAACCACCCTGGCTACGGGATGGAACCAGGAGCTGTAGACACGGGCGCCACAAACTTCCCAACCGATCAAGAGCGCAAAGCGTTCGACGGCATGATTCGTTCGAATCCGGTCGATGGCGATGACTTGAAGATGTCTCTTTCCGGATTACCGGACTTTAAGACCGAAGAGGCTGCCGTCCGTGAACAACTCGTCAAATGGCAGACGGATTGGATTAAACGCTCGAAAACGAAAAAAGGAAACACCATCGATTACTTCCGCGTCGACACGGTCAAACACGTCGACTCTACAACATGGAAGTCGTTCAAAAACGAATTGACGGCCATCAAACCGGACTTCAAAATGATTGGCGAACATTACGGTGCAAGTGTGAACAACACGGGCGGTTACTTACAGAGTGGCCAGATGGACTCACTTCTCGACTTTGATTTCAAGTATCAGGCCGAACGTTTCATCAACGGGAACATTGATGATGTCGAGAGCGCGCTTCAATATCGCAACACGCAACTCTCGAATGAAGCGACACTCGGACAATTCCTTAGCAGCCATGACGAGGACGGTTTCCTCGTATCACGTGCTGGAGGCGATGAAGGGAAGCATATGGTCGCCGCCTCGCTTCAAATGACGGCGAAAGGACAGCCTGTCATCTACTATGGTGAAGAGGTTGGACAGTCCGGAAAACATGCGTTGGATATGGATAAGGGCGAGTTCAATGAAAACCGTTATGACTTCGACTGGAAACGAGTCAAAGGAGAAGGTAAAGCGATGCATACGCATTACCAAAAGCTACTCAATATTCGTGCCGACTATTCAAAAGTATTTAGTAAAGGAACGCGTGCCGTCGTTGCTGGTGGTTCTGCCACTGGATACTCTGTCTTTGAACGGAAGCACGGCAAAGACTCTGTTCTCGTGGCCTTGAACACGACAGAAGCCAAACGAACGATCACGTTCCAGACAAAACTCAAGCATAAAACGACGCTCGTCGACCGCTATAGCGGACGTCATTACGTCGTCAAACGAGATGGGAAAGTGACCGTCAGCTTACCTGCACAGGACGATGGTGGTACTGTAATTCTCGTGGCCAAGTCAAAAAAATGATAACGAAAAGCCGTTGCCTCTAATTTAGAGACAACGGCTTGTTGTTTAGCGTGAATAGTTTGGAGCTTCTTTAGTGATGTGGACATCGTGAGGGTGACTTTCTTGTAACCCAGCCCCAGTCATGCGGATAAACTGAGTATCCTCACGTAGCGCACGGATATCGGCAGCCCCACAATAACCCATTCCTGAACGAAGGCCTCCGATGAGTTGATAGACAGTATCGGCTAGTTCACCACGATAAGCGACGCGTCCTTCAATACCTTCTGGTACGAACTTTTTATCGGCTTCTTGGAAATAGCGATCTTGGCTGCCTCGTTTCATCGAAGCCTCAGAACCCATTCCACGGTACGTCTTGAACTGACGACCTTGATAGATTTCCATCTCTCCTGGGCTTTCTTTCACACCTGCGAGAAGGCTACCAAGCATAACGGCATGAGCTCCAGCTGCAATAGCTTTCACAATATCACCAGAATACTTGATTCCGCCATCAGCGATAACTGTGACACCATGTTCTCTAGCTTCGGTGACACAATCATATACTGCTGTGATTTGTGGTACACCAACACCGGCGACAACACGTGTCGTACAGATTGATCCTGGACCAATACCGACTTTAATGACCGATGCTCCGGCTTCAATCAAAGCTCGTGTTGCTTCAGCTGTTGCCACGTTTCCAGCGATAATTGGAAGCGTCGGGAACATGTCGCGAAGTTCTTTCACTTTCTCGATGACACCGGCTGAGTGTCCGTGAGCCGTATCAACGACTAATGCATCGACACCTGCATCAACA
Organism: Exiguobacterium sp. s149; assembly: GCF_018618395.1. NCBI lineage: Bacteria > Bacillati > Bacillota > Bacilli > Caryophanales > Exiguobacterium > Exiguobacterium sp. s149. The sequence continues at coordinate 1,018 of NZ_JACSLZ010000018.1, read as the reverse complement.
AGAATTTGAGCACGTGATGCGGCATCTTTCGTGACACCAACGGCAGCTGCTACGAGCAGACGACCTTGTTTGTCTTTTGCAGCATGTGGGAACTGTTCGACTTTCTCAATATCTTTTGTTGTAATGAGACCTTTCAACACGCCTGAATCGTCGACGAGCGGCAATTTCTCAATTCGATGTTGATGAAGGATGCGCTCAGCTTCTTCAAGTGACGTCCCTACTTTTGCCGTAACAAGGTTTTCCGTCGTCATGACATCTGCAATCACCGTCGAGTAATCTTTAATGAAGCGAAGGTCACGGTTTGTCAAAATCCCGATTAATTTACGCTCGGTTTCTGAATTGACGATCGGGACTCCCGAGATACGGTATTTACTCATCAAGTACTCTGCATCATATACTTGACGCTCCGGCGTCAAATAGAACGGATTCGTGATGACGCCGTTCTCTGAACGTTTAACGCGATCGACATGTTCAGCCTGCATCTCCATCGACATGTTTTTATGAATGACCCCTAAGCCGCCTTGACGCGCCATCGCAATGGCCATCGGTGCTTCTGTGACAGTATCCATACCAGCACTGATGACTGGAACATTTAACTCAAGACCTTCGCAAAGTTTAGTGCTTAAATCCACATCTCTTGGCAAGACATTTGAAAAGCGCGGTACGAGTAAGACGTCATCAAACGTTAATCCTTCTTTTGCAAACTTGTTTTCCCACATAAAAATCAATTGCCCCTTTCTCTATCGGACCCGAATCTTTGTTTCGAAATATTTCTGTAATGGTAACAGGTATAGCTCGAAAGTGCAATTCAATTCACGATGTTCAGAAAGTTCAGAATTGTGTTCGTTCTATTTGCTTTCCGTTGTTAATGTTCGGGAATAGATTATATATACCGTCAAGGAAGCAAAATTATAAATAAAATCTATAAAAAAGACGACCGAGCGGATGCTCGATCGTCTTTCGCGTTGGCCTGGCAACGTCCTATCCTCACAGGGGGAGACCCCCAACTACTTTCGGC
>NZ_JACSLZ010000017.1:0-20936 GCF_018618395.1 Exiguobacterium sp. s149 | reverse complement strand
GAATAGGTTCATTATAGCGATTCATGCGCACACGAAAAACCCCGAGTGAGGCACTTTTTTCAAGTGTCCATCATTCGGGGTTCAGTTCAAACCAATCGAAGGGATTTTTTTGTGTCAGCGAATCGCATACCGACGTTCGAGACGATGCTGCCCCGCTTGGATGAGCGTCGACAAGATCCAATAGATCGATGCCGAGAACAAGAGGAGCGGCATGACGAGATACGTCGTCGCTGCGATTTGGTCTGACACGTACGTCAACTCTTGGACGGCGATGACCGAACCGAGTGACGTCGATTTGATGATGTCGATGACCGAGTTGGACACCGGTGGGATTGCACGGGATAACGCCTGTGGAAAGATGATATCCTTGAAGCGCTTCGCACGCGGAATCCCGAGGGCGACACTCGCCTCGACTTGTCCGCGGTCGACCGAATTGATGGCCGCCCGGAACGCTTCCGAGATATAGGCCGCAAAGTGAAGGCCTAACCCAAAAATGAGCGCCTGCATCCCGCTCAGCTGGACGAAACCGGTCAGACCGACGTACAAGATGAGCAATTGCAACAGGAGCGGTGTGCCCCGGAAAAACGAAATATACGTACGCGTGAACAAACGAACGACCTTGACAGGACTGCTGTGCAAGACAGCGATGATCAGACCGAGCACCAAGGCGAGGAGAATCGACAGGATACTGGCGATCAACGTCAATTGTACGGCTTCGATATAGGCCGAACGGTTCTCGATGACGGTCGTGATCAGTTCACTCATTGACTGATGTCCTCACCGAAGTACTTCTCACCGATCTCAGCCATCGTGCCGTCTTCTTGCATTTCAGCGAGCGCCTCGTTCAAGCCTTCGAGCACGTCCGAGTCTTGGCGTGTCATGAAGCCGGCTTCGCTCTTGTTGAAGACGTCACCTACCGCTTTCACGTCGTAACCTGTCTTCTCTAGCTCCGTCAAGATGAAGAGACGGTCGTTGAGCGCCGCATCGAGACGTCCGACTTGAAGGTCTTGGAGCACTTGGTTCGCGCCTTTGTAGAACTTCACTTCAGCACCGGCTTCTTCAGCGAGCTTGGCGTAGACCGATCCTTGTGTCGAGCCGACGACTTTGCCGTCGAGGTCATCGATGCCTTGAATGTCTTCGTTGTCCGAAGCGACGATGACTTGCGCACCTGATACCGCGTACGGAGTTGAGAACGCGTATTTCTCTTCACGTTCTGGGGTGATACTCATTTGGTTGGCAATCATGTCGATGCGTTCCGCGTCGAGTGCTGGAACGAGTCCTTTGAAGTCCATCGGCTCGTATTCGACCGTGTAACCGGCACGCTCGGCCGCTTCGTTCAATACGTCGATGTCATACCCTGTGATTTCACCTTTGTCTTTGTACGTGAATGGCGGGTACGTCGCTTCTGTCCCGACTGTGATGACGGCTTCTTCTGAGCCGCTGTCTGTCTCTGTCCCGCAAGCCGCGAGCACCCCGAACGATGCGCCGATTGCAAGTACTGCTGTTAATGATTTTTTCATGGTAATTTCCGCCTTCCTGATAATCCGTATATGATTACATGGTTATGAACAATACACTCATCATACTGACGGGGGCATATCTTGTCAAACAAAAGACACCACCCTCGTCAGGGCGGTGTCGTCGATTAATCGATTGCTTTCGCTTGCTTCATGACATCGCGTTCAATCGCTTCCCGTTTCACTGTCGTTTTCTCCGCGCTATCGGCGTGGACACTGAAATAGAATTTGATTTTCGGTTCGGTCCCAGACGGACGCAGGCAGAACCATGAGCCGTCCTCGAAGATGAATTTGAGTACGTTCGACGACGGCAACTCGATTGCTTCCGTCTCTCCTTGACGCAAGTTCGTCGCGACTTGTTGCTTGTAATCCTCGAAGCGGACGACTTCGTAGCCGCCGACTTCCTGCGGCGGATTGGCGCGGAACGCCTCCATCATTCGACCGATTTGTTCGAGACCGGCTTTCCCTTTCAACGTCATCGATTGGAGCGACTCCTCGTAGAAGCCATACTTCTCATAGACGGCTTGAAGGGCATCGTATAACGTACGGCCGTGCTGTTTGTGGAAGGCCGCCATCTCGGCGCCGAGCAAACACGCTTGGACGGCATCTTTGTCACGACAGAAGTCCCCAATCAAATAGCCATAGCTCTCTTCATAACCGAATAAGAACTCATACTGACCCGACTCTTCATACTGCTTGATTTTCTCACCGATGAACTTAAAGCCAGTGAGCGTATTCTCGAGGTGGACCCCATACGCCTTGGCGATGGCTGCCCCAAGTTCGGACGTGACGATCGTCTTCGCAACGAAACCGTTCGTTGGAAGCGTGCCCGTCTCCACTTTTTGAGACAGGATGTAATCCATAAGGAGCGCCCCGGTCTGGTTCCCCGTCAAGACGAACCATTCGCCGTTGCGGTCACGGACCGTGAAACCGACACGGTCGGCGTCCGGGTCCGTCGCCATGAGCAAGTCGGCCCCGACGCGATCGCCGTACTGCATCGCGAGTTCAAAGGCAGCCCGTTCTTCCGGGTTCGGATAACTGACCGTCGGGAATGCCCCGTCCGGCTCAGCCTGTTCGTCGACGATGGTGACGTGTTCGAAGCCGTATGCTTTCAATCCTTCCATGACCGGACGACGTCCTGTGCCATGAAGCGGTGAATAGACGATTTTGAGCGGATCGCCTTGGACGTCCGTATGAATCCGAATCGATTGGAGGGCTTCCATGTAAGCTGCATCGACCGATGAGTCGACCGTGACGAGTGTGCCCTCGGCCCGAAGCGTTGCCTCCTCTTTGACGGCAATCGTCAATTCATCCTCGATGGCATTGACGTACGAGACGAGTTCATCGGCCTCGGCTGGTGGCAATTGCCCACCGTCGGCGCCATACACTTTGAAGCCGTTATATTCAGGCGGATTGTGGCTCGCCGTGATGACGATGCCGCCGAACGCGTTCAAGTGACGGACCGCGAATGACAACTCTGGCGTCGCTCGCAAACTAGGGAACAAGTATGTCTTAATCCCGTTCGAGGCGAGTGTACGTGCCGCCTCAAGTGCGAACTCCGGTGAGAAGTGGCGCGAGTCATGGGCAATGACGACGCCGTGACGTTTCGCTTCTTCTCCCGATGCAGCGATAAAGTCGGCAAAGCCTTGCGACGCCTTGCGGATTGTATAGATGTTCATCCGGTTCGCCCCTGGACCGATTTCACCGCGCATACCGCCCGTCCCGAATTCGAGCGTCTTATAGAAGGCATCCTCGAGTGATGTCTCGTCTTGTTCGAGCGCTTCGAGTTCAGCGCGTAAATGTGGCTCGAGTGCCTCGTGTTGTTTCCATCGGTCATATGTCTGTTGCCATGTCATGGTCAGTTCCCCTTTCGACATTCAAAAATTCAATCGAAGTACTCGCCAATTTGTTCCATCTTGTATACGATGGGAGTAACGAAACTTCGAGGTGATACTATGTTTCCAACTATGCGTGCCCAAGAATTGAAACACATCGTCCATACGGACTCGATTCGCTTTATTGATTGTCGTTATTCATTAAACGACGCCTCATACGGAAAGTATGTGTATCGACAGGGACATCTCCCGAACGCCGTCTTCCTCGATTTGATGGAAGATTTATCCGGTCCCGTCTCCGAACATGGCGGACGCCATCCACTGCCGTCAAAAGAAGCATGGACCGAGACGCTTCGCCGGATCGGGATTCAAAAAGATGATTTGATCATCATTTACGATGACGGATTCCCTTATGCCGCCCGTGCTTGGTGGTTATTCAAATGGGCCGGCCATGAGCGTGTCATCGTGCTCGAGGGCGGGATTCAGTCCGGCATCACTTACTGCGGCGAGACGACGACGGACGTTCCGTCCTACCCCGCCTCAGATTACGTCCCAGCGTTCCAAGACGAGATGATTGCGACGATCGAAGACGTCCGTGCCGCCACGGTCACGGGCGGGCTCTATGATTCACGGACGGCCGACCGGTACGACGGCAGCCATGAACCGATTGATCGCAAACCGGGCCATATCCCGAACGCCGTCCTTTGTCCGTATACCGAAGCCGTCACCGACCTCGGCACACTTCAAGATTTTCATGATTTGAGAGAGCTATACGCCAACGTCCTCGATGTCCCCAACCCCATCTTCTATTGCGGGAGCGGAGTCACCGCCTGCGTGAACATTTTGGCGTTACACGCCCTCGGCAAAGATGACGTCCGGCTGTACTCAGGGTCTTACTCTGATTGGATCAGTTATCCAGAAAACACGGTCCACCCGTAACGGGTGGATCGCTTTTTTTATTTCACGCTCGTCGGTTTGATGTTCCAGACGGCGTTCGCGTATTCCGTGATCGTCCGGTCACTCGAGAAGATTCCCGATTTGGCCGTGTTGACGATTGAACTCTCGGCCCAGCGTGCCTTGTCCGAGAACACCTCGTCGACGCGTCGTTGCGCCTGCATGTAAGACGCGAAATCTTTCAACACGAGGAAATCATCATTATAGACGAGAAGCGAGTCGAAGATGGCTTGGAATTGGTATTCTCCGACCTTGTCGAACGTTCCGTTGACGAGGGCGTCGACGACATTACGCACTTCCGTGTTCGCATGGTAGATGTCGGCCGCATGATAACCGCCGAACTTCTTGTAGTTCATGACTTCTTGCGGTGTCAATCCGAAGATGAAGATGTGATCGTCCCCGACCGCATCGCGAATCTCGATATTGGCCCCGTCGAGCGTCCCGATCGTGAGCGCACCGTTCATCATGAACTTCATGTTGCCGGTACCTGACGCCTCGTAGCTCGCTGTCGAGATTTGCTCACTCAAGTCTGAACCAGGGAAGATGCGCTCGGCCATCGAGACGCGATAGTTCTCGAGGAAGACGATTTTGATGAAGCGGCTCGCCCGTTTGTCATTGTTGATCATAGCTGCGAGCGCGTTAATGTATCGAATAACTTCTTTGGCGTAATAATACCCTGGTGCCGCCTTCGCCCCGAAGATGAACGTCCGTGGGACCATCGTGAACGTCGGATCGGCTTGAATCTTTTGATAGAGCGCATGAATGTGCATCGCGTCCATCAATTGACGTTTATAGGCGTGCAACCGCTTGACTTGGACGTCGAAAATCGAGTTTGGGTCGACGGCGATGCCCGTCTCGGCTTGGATATAGCCGGCCAAATCCAGTTTGTTCTGTTGTTTCACGTTCATGACCTGCTCTTGGAAACTCGCGTCTTTGGAGACACCCATCAACTTCTCAAGATCGTTCGGATGTTCGATCCACGATGGACCAATCGCATCGGTAATCAAGTTCGAGAGACGTGGGTTCGACTTGAGGAGCCAACGTCGATGCGTGATGCCGTTCGTCTTGTTGTTGAACCGAAGTGGGAACATCTCATACAAGTGACGCATCTCACGCTGCTTCAGGATGTCCGTATGAATTCGGGCCACCCCGTTCGTCGAGTGTGAGCCGACGACGGCAAGGTTCGCCATGTTGATGTGTTCGTTCGACACGATGGCAATCTCGCCCATATGCGGCTCGAGATGCGGGTAGTTGACGAGGACGTCTTTACAGAAACGGCGATTGATTTCCGTGATGATTTGATAAATACGCGGCAATAACCGCTCATACATCTCGACCGGCCACTTCTCAAGCGCTTCGGAGAGTAGTGTATGGTTCGTGAACGACATGACGCTCTTCGTCACGCGCCACGCTTCATCCCACCCGTAACCGTGGTCGTCCATCAAAATCCGCATGAGTTCAGGGATAGCCACGACCGGATGTGTGTCGTTAATATGGACGGCATAATGGTCGCCGAGGTGTTTCAAGGATTTATTATGACGTAAGTAAGACGTGATCATCGACTGGACGCCCGCCGAGACGAAAAAGTACTGTTGTTTCAAACGCAACACTTTTCCTTCGTATGTCGTGTCGTCCGGATATAGGAACTCAGAGATGGTCGCAATCGATTGTTTGTGTTTGAGCAGGTCTTTGTACGAACCTTTCGTCCGTTCCATGTACTCCTCGTCGTCAAACGGTGACTCGGCGTTCCAAAGACGGAGCGTATTGACGACCTCATTTTTGTAGCCGATGATCGGCATATCGTAAGGTACCGCTCGAACGACTTCATCCGGATGGTGAACGACGCGAAGCCGGTCGCCGATTTGCCGCATCTCGATCCAACCACCGAAATTGACGTCGACGGCTCGATCGGCACGGCGCGTCTCCCACATGTTCCCGTCACGAAGCCAGTTGTCTGGTAACTCGACTTGATAGCCGTCGACGATTTTTTGTTTGAACAAGCCGTATCGGTAGCGAATCCCGTTTCCGTGCCCTGGGAGACTGAGCGCTGCCAGCGAGTCGAGGAAGCAAGCGGCTAGGCGGCCGAGACCGCCGTTGCCGAGACCTGGTTCTGGCTCATACTCGGTGATGTCGGTGAAGTTGAATCCGAGTTCATCGAGACCCTCTTGCACGACTTCGAGGACGTCCATACTGAGCAAATTGTTATACAGAAAACGACCGAGCAAAAATTCAAGTGAGAAATAAATGACTTGTTTGCTCTGTTTTTCTTCTTGTTTGTCGCGGGTGTTGATCCATTTCGGGATTGCCTGCTCACGCACCATCGTTGCCAACGTTTGATACACTTCCTGCTCGGTCCCTTCATCAAACGACTTCCCGTTTAATGCGACAAATCTCTTTTGGAATGAAGTGACGAAGCTCTGTTTGTCTGTAAACATATGTGTGTAAAACTCCTTCCGGTCATGCAAATAGGTGATACAACTCACGGTATTGCTTCGCAGATTGTTTCCAGCTGAAGTCCGCGGTCATCGCTTGATGGACGAGCGCGTTCCAATTGTTATCATCATAGAAGACACGAATCGATTTCTCAATCGTCGCGAGCATCTCGTGGGCGTTATAGTTCAAGAAACCAAAGCCTGTGCCTTCCTGTGTGTATTCGTTATACGGTTTGACCGTATCGCGCAGTCCTCCCGTCTCTCGTACGATCGGGAGCGTCCCGTAACGCATCGAGATGAGCTGGCTGAGACCGCACGGCTCGAAGCGGGACGGCATGAGAAATGCGTCCGATCCGGCATAAATCAAGTGTGCGAGTTCGATATCGAAACCGATATACGACCCGACCTTGCCAGGGTGCGACGCCGTCATGTGATGGACGATGCCCTCATACTCCGGTTGACCCGACCCGAGGAACACGAACTGACAGTCCAAGTTCCCGAGCTCCTCACTCACCGCTTCAATCAAATCAAGACCTTTTTGTTCGACGAGTCGACTGACGAAGCCGATCAACATGACATCGTCACGTACCTCGAGGCCGAACCGCTCTTGAAGCTCACGCTTGTTGGCGAGCTTCCCTTCTTTGACTGTATCGAGATTGTACGTCTGGGCGATGCGCTTATCCGTGCTCGGATCATTGGTCGCCAAATCGAGGCCGTTCAAGATGCCTCGGACGTCGACAGACCGGTAACGGAGTGTCGCATCGAGTCCCTCTCCGTAATACGGTTCCATGATCTCATCGCGATAAGACGGGCTGACCGTCGTGATTTGGTCAGAGTGGACGATACCCGCCTTCATGTAGTTGACGAGACCGTTATGTTGGATCCCTTCTGCCGTGAAGTGTTCCGGACCGAACTGTAACAACTCGCCGAGGACCGCTTCCGGGAAGATGCCTTGATATTGCAGGTTATGGATGGTAAAGACGGTACGAATGCGTTGATACGCCTCGATATGTTGATAATGGATCCGCAAGAAGGCTGGGACGACACCGGTCTGCCAATCATGACAGTGGAGCACGTCAGGCACGTCTTCCGCTTCGAGCTTCCCGATCATCTCGAGCACGGCACGAGAGAAGAATGCGAAGCGCTCGGCATCATCGTAATGGCCATAGAGCACGCCTTCTCGTTTGAAGTAATATTCGTTGTCGATGAAGTAATACATGATTCCATCGCGTTCAAGTTTGAGGACGGCACCGAACTGCTTGCGCCAGCCGACCGGAACAATCAGATCGAACATGTACTCCATCTCATCTACGTATTCTTGAGCGATCGTGCCATATTTCGGCATGATGACACTCACTTCTTCACCAAGGCTAGACACCGCTTGAGGGAGCGAGCCGATGACATCGGCAAGCCCCCCCGTTTTCATGAACGGTGCCGCTTCTGAAGCGACATACCATATTTTCATAATATCCCCCTTACACCGTTGTCCGTTTTCCGATTACGATCGGCTCATCGACCGTACCACGAATGACTTGTCCTCGTTTGACGACCACTTCTTTATCTAAAATGGCGTTCTCGACGACAGCACCTTCTTCGATGATCGATTTGGATAGAATGATTGAATTTTTGACGCGGGCGTATTCGCTGACGACGACACCGCGGAAGAGAATACTGTTTTGGACTTCGCCGCTGATTTTACACCCGTTCGCGACGAGCGCCTCATTCACTTTCGACCCGTTCAAATAGCGCGTCGGCGGCTCATGTTTAATCTTCGTATAGATGTGCGGGAAGTCGTAAATGATTCCCTCATGACGAAGTAAGCGCATACTCTCATTATAGTATGAAAGTACAGAGTGAATCACCTGCATTTTGCCAGTATAGTGATACCCGTGAACGTGAAGGCGGTGCAGCTGCGGACGGATGACACCGTCGAGCAAGTCGTACTCTCCTTTTGATGTCGCTTCATCGACGAGACGAAGGAACAGGTTTTTCGACATGACAATCGTCTCCGTATACGTATACTCATCGCTCGGGCTGTATCCGCGCTCACCGATGCCGACGACACGGTCATTCTCGCCGAGGCGGATTGGACGGCAATAGCCACATTTCTGTTCATGGCCCGTATAGGCAAGCGTGATATCCGCCCCCATCGATTTGTGATGCTCGAGCATGTCTTGGAAATCGATTGTCGTCAACACGTTCGAACCTGTGATGACCACATACGGTTGCTTGCTGCGCACGAAATGTTCGCGGTGCATCGAGAAGTTGGCCAAATCGCCGAGGTATGCTTCTCCGTCAGGCTTGAGTGCCGGCGGGAAGATGTGCAGGCCACCTTGTGAGCGGTCTAAATCCCATTCTTTCCCTGATCCCAAGTGGTCCATGAGTGAACGGTATTTATCAAGTGTGAAAATACCAACTTGGTTGATACCTTGGGTGATCATGTTCGTTAATGTAAAGTCAATTAGGCGATAACGCCCTGAGAACGGGACAGCCGCTAAATTGCGGTGCCCCGTGAATTCAGGAAATAAGCCCTCTTCAGTTCCTAAGTTGATGACCCCTAACAAATCATTCGTCAACAGTAACGCCTCCTTGCGTCGGTCTTTTTTTAAATCAAACACGTTGTTTGAAGACTGTGCCGCTCTCGATATTTTCATGTGGTTCAATGACAACGATCTCACCACCCGGCTCGCCAACTGTCGCCCCGTCTTGAATGACGGCACAGCTCGCGACGATTGCTCGATGAATCGTTACATCTTTTCCAATCCGTGCTCCCGGCATGATGACCGAGTCTTTGACGAGCGAGCCTTCACCGACACGTACATCGTAGAACAAGACCGAATGTTGGACCTCGCCCTCGATTTGGCAGCCTTCGTTAATGACCGACTGTTCGACACACGCATCTTTCCCGATGAATTGCGGTGTTTGGTTCGGGTTGACCGAATAGATTTTCCAGTTCGGATCGTAAAGGTCGAACGGTGGATCTTCTTCGAGCAAGTCCATGTTGGCTTCCCAAAGCGATTGGATTGTTCCAACGTCTTTCCAGTAGCCTTTGAATTTATAAGCGAACACGTTTAAGCCGTCAAGGAGTGTGTTCGGAATGATGTTTTTACCAAAGTCGAAACTTGATGTCTCATCTTCTGCGTCTTGAATCAAATGCTCCCGAAGTACTTTCCAGTTGAAGATATAAATCCCCATCGAGGCCAAGTTGCTCTTCGGCTTCTCTGGCTTCTCGTCGAACTCATTGATGCGAAGATCATCGCTCGTATTCAAAATCCCGAAGCGCGGCGCCTCGTCCCATGGAACTTCCATGACCGAAATCGTGACGTCGGCTTGCTTCTCTTTATGGAAATCGAGCATCTTCTCATAGTCCATCTTGTAAATGTGATCCCCCGATAGGATCAGCACGTACTCCGGATTGTAGTCGTCGATATAGCTCAAGTTCCGATAAATCGCATTGGCCGTACCCTCGTACCAGTTTTTTCCCGACTGTGCTTGGTATGGCGGTAAGATGGCCAAGCCTCCGTTGCGGCGGTCCAAGTCCCAGGCTGACCCGATGCCTAGGTAACGGTTCAATTCTAGCGGCTCATATTGTGTCAACACGCCCACCGTCGTGATTCCCGAATTGGTACAGTTCGATAATGGAAAATCAATGATCCGGTATTTCCCCCCAAAGTTGACAGCAGGCTTTGCTGTCTTCCGTGTGAGAGGCCCGAGTCGTTTCCCTTCTCCTCCTGCGAGGAGCATCGCAACCATTTCTTGCTTCATAGTACAGCCTCCTAAATTCATAATATAATCATCTATTACCCTCTTTCTCTATTTCCTAATGTATTCCTGCCCAAATTATTATATGATAACGTTTACATTTTGAATTTTTTTGAAAGATTGACGATATAATGTATGAAGAGAGAGGTGAGACGATGCGAGCGTGGATTGGGACACTATTTTTTGCTGGACTGTTAGCCGTCGGCGGGACGATCAGCGGAGCGTTAAAAGAAGAGATTGAGCAAGCGAAACAGATTATGACGTGGGGTGAAAAGACGGTCAACGCGACCCCGCTCGCGTCGAAACATGCCGTCACGTTGACGTACAAAGGCGGGACGGAACGGCTCTATTTGAACGGTCGTCGCGATGACGTCTCTGTCGCGCGCTTTCCGGCCCACCTCCGTGAAGCCATCATGACCATCGAAGACCGCAAGTTTAACGCCCATCCGGGATATGACCTCGGCGGTATCGCTCGGGCTTTCATCAATAACGCCAATGAATCCTCGCGCCAGGGCGGGAGCACAATCACCCAACAGCTCGCCCGGAACGTCTATTTGACGCACGAGCGGACTTACGAGCGCAAAGTGAAGGAATTATTGCTCGCCCGGGCACTTGAAAAACAATATAGTAAAAAAGAAATTATGACGGCCTACAGCAACGTCATCTTCTTCGGACATAACGTTTACGGGATTCAAGCGGCGGCCGAGACGTATTTCGCTCGTCCGCTCGAAGATTTGAACTGGAATCAAATCGCTTTCCTGTTAACCGTTCCGAACAATCCATCTTTATATGATCCGCTCGATCCATCGGAATCGTTTTATGAGCGTAAAGATCGAATCCTCACCCAGCTCCGTGATGCCGGCGTCATATCGAGACAAGCGTATGAGACGCATCACGGGGTGAAGCTGACGGCGACGTATCGTCAACACGTCGTCCGATATCCCGATTATATGGATACGGTCATGAAAGAGGCAATCCGACTCGTCCGCTCGCGTTACGACCTCGATGAAGAGGCCGCCAGAGACTACTTGGCGATCAATCAAGCGACAATCGAGACGCATCTGTCCGTCGCCCGGCAACAACAGGCGAAACAAGTCATGACGAAATTGCCGAACGGTTTGAACGGCGGCTATGCCGAGCTGACGCCGAACGGACGCATCATCGCCCTCGTCGATTCAGAGATGACCCAATCGGGTGAATTCAATCGGGCCACGCAAGCGTTCCGCCAACCTGGGTCGGCCATCAAGCCTGTCCTCGTGTTTGCGCCCTATATAGAAGAGACCGGAGCGAAACTCGATACCATCCTCGACGGTCGGCCGGTATGTTACGGGACGTATTGTCCGACGAATAGCGGAAATCGTGTCCTCGGTGATGTATCGTTCCGTGATACGGTCGCATATTCCTACAACACGCCGGCGCTCGCCGCCTTCACCGCAATCGATCAAGAAGTAGCGTATACGACGGCGGACATGATGTTCAGCCAGTGGGACGCTAAGACCGATAACAGTCTCGCCAGCGCACTCGGCGGGTTGACCCAAGGCGTGTCGCCCAAAGAGCTCGCCGCCGCCTATACCCCGTTTCTCAACCAAGGCGTGTACGTGTCCGGCCAGACGATTAAACAGATTCGCTTCGAGTCGGGCGCAGTTACAATCACGCCAAGTATGACGAAGCAAGCCGTCTGGTCGAAAGCGACCGTCACGACGATGCGGGAGGCGTTGTCCGCTGTCACCACATACGGGACAGGACGTTACGCCAACCAAATCAAAGCGCCTTATATCGGTGGAAAGACCGGCACGACGAACTCGCATAAAGACATGTGGTACGTCGGCTTAACCGATGAGACGATCACGGCCATCTGGCTCGGCGCCGACACGCCGCGGCCGTTCCCGGAGCTCGCCAACCGAGCCTATCCTGCTATCGTTTGGACGGAGGCGCATCGCTAAAAGCCAGGGACATCGCTGTCCCTGGCTTTTTATAATCGTCGATACGTATGGCACGTGTAATTTCCCCATGCCTCGAACAGTTCATGTTGTTGAATCAGTTTCCACGGATTGAACAGCGTCTGTCCGTTCTTGTTGAAGAAGATCCCGGCGCCGATGCAGTACGTCGCGTGTTGGACCCGCCCTGCCTCATCGACGAACGTGAGCACGTCCCCTCGTTCGGTCAGTCCCGAATCGGTTCTCATGTAACCGGCCTGACCGAGTGTCTGGAGGAACGTGCCAGGATGGAGCCATTGCGTGGCCATCCATTCGGCACCGGTCACCGCGAACAGCGTGGCCGCGAGGCAATTGCTGCCTGACGTGACCGGGAAAGTGTTGGCAAAACGTCGCACATGGTCAGGGCAAGTATCGGGAATAGAACTCGCCGTCCACTCGTCCCAGGCTTTGGCGTACTCAAACGTCAGTTGACGACACATCTCGTCTGGCATCACCTGAAAGGCTGACTGATGTAAGATGAGATACGGCACACCGTTTACCGTCACAATCGAAGTCGCCAACGAATCGATCTCCATGTCAGCCGCCGGGAAAACGAGCCCCCGTCCAACCGTGACTTGATAGGTAAGCAACTCGCTCCTCACTGCTGGCGGTAATGTCGCAATCCAACCAGGTGGCGCATGCAAGACAAAGGCGGCCTCGCGGTCGATGGTCCAATACGTATAGGCGTTGGCGAGTCGAATATCCCGATAAGACGGATGGACGTTGAATTCCGCTCGCGGGACAATCAAGACGTTCGCATCTGTGCCAAGTAGCGCAACCAGGCTCTCATCCGCCATGAACAAGTCCATCGGTGGCACCATCGATCTCATCCATGCCCGGACGACTTCTTCGGTCGGCATGAGGGGAATCGTCATGTTCACCGTCATAGGATGATATCCCCGACCGAGTTAAACAAGCGGAGCATCGCCCAAGCGAGGCCGCTCAACAAGATGGCCCACATCATCGCTTGAATCAAGAGCAGACCGATCGCCCGAAACGTCGACATCAACTGACTGACTTGCCATATGTAATAGAACAAATAGAGGACGAATGTGCCGAGCAATACCGCGATGACGGCAAGGAGCGAGTTCAGGAACAAGAAGCTGATTCCCGATCCGACCAAGAAAATCGTCGCCCCTGGCTTGAGACGATGGAGCGAGCTGCCGTTCGTCTCACGCGCGAAGAAGGCGAATCCGAGTTGATTGAACGTGTCGGCCACGAGCTTGAAGGCGCTGAACAGCATGAAGTAGATGGTAAAGAACACGACGAGCACGAGCACTTTTGACTCTTGGACGGACAACAGCGCGATAATCTCGCTGTAGACACCGACACGGGTCAACCATTGAATCACATACTCGCTCGTGGCGATCGCAAGCGACATCGAGAACAGAATAATCCCAATCAACGGGGCATAGCTTAACAAGTACACGTTTGTTTTCATATCGGCTCCAATTTCACAAGAATTTCTCATATTCAGTGCAAATCTATTATCAAGTATATTATAATATTTGTAGTCACGGAGAACAAAAGGGGGATTTTCAGATGGGTTTGTTACTAATGGTCGGAATCAGCGTCGTCTTCCTCGCAGCTATCTTTACAGCTGGATACAACAGAAAACCTGAAGGTAATCAATAAGAGCCGAGATTCTCACGAATCCGGCTCTTTTTTTATTTCAACCCAGCATATCCTTGTTGGCGGAGCGCCTCATAGACGATAATCGCCGCCGTGTTCGAGACGTTGAGCGATCGTACGAGGTTCGATTGCGGCAAGCGGATGCAACGGTCAAGGTTATTCTCGATGACTTCCATCGGCAACCCTTTCGTTTCGCGTCCGAAGACGAAGAAATAGTCTTTGTCGACCGCAGACACGTCGAGGTCACTCGGGTACTGTTCCCCGTACTTGGTAATGTAGAAGAACTCTCCGTCCGGGTGCTTGGCCCACAGTTCGTCAAGCGAATCGTGATACCGTACGTCTACGAACTGCCAATAATCGAGCCCGGCGCGTTTGAGCATTTTATCGTCTGTCGAAAAACCTAAAGGACGAATCAAATGAAGCACCGAATTCGTCGCGGCACATGTGCGCGAGACGTTACCTGTATTCGCCGGGATTTCTGGTTGGAACATTACTACATGGATTGCCATAATCTACTCCTCACTTCACTTGTTCGAGATCAAGTAATCGTTGTTTTTGATGAATACCGCCTGCGAAACCGGTCAATTGCCCCCCGCTACCGACGACCCGGTGGCACGGGAAAATGACAGGCAACGGATTCCGGTTCAGTGCCTGACCGACCGCACGAACCGCTTTTGGTCGTCCGATTTGTTCGGCGATTTGTTTGTACGTCCGCGTCTCTCCGAACGGGATCGTTAAGAGCGCATCCCATACTTCTTGCTGAAAGACGGTCCCATGCATCTCAATCCACTCGCGGTCAGACGATTGAAGCCCGTATTGTTCGACACGTTCAATCAGTTCGGTCAGCCAAGCTGGTGCCGAACCATCATCCGCTTCCGTCTCCGCAAAGTCTAACGCACATAGCTTTCCATCGGCGTTCAATTCATAGGCTAACGTTCCCCATTTAGATGACACGGTCTTCATGACTCCACTCCTCTCGGAATAATCGAATCTCTTCATGTACGAGCTCCGACGTCTCCGTCGACTCAATCTGTTGATAAATCGTCTCGGCTTCGGCTCCGAGAATCGCCCCGATCGCCCAGACGGCTGTCGCCCGCATGTCTTCGCGCTCATCCTGTTGGATGAAGTCTTCGAGCACCGGCACGGCTGACGGTTCCCGATAATGGGCCAACGCTAGAATTGCATTTCGCTGAATCGGTTTTTTCCCGCGCCATGCGCCAGACAGATGACCGAACTTTGCTTTGAACTCGCGATTGCTCATATTCAAGAGCGGGACGAGCAACGGTTTGACGATTTCCGCTTCCGGAAGCAATTCTTCATGATGACGCCAGTCCTTCTTCCGATTATACGGACAGACTTGTTGGCACGTGTCACAGCCGTATAGCCGTCCGCCGAGCTTCGAGCGGAACTCACGTGGCATGAGTGTCTTCATTTGCGTCAAATAGGCGATGCAACGTTTTGCGTCGAGCACACCCGGTTCGATGAGCGCCGTCGTCGGACATGCCGTCATGCATTTCGTGCATTCTCCGCACCCGTCCTCAATCATCTCGTCCGGTGGTAAGTATGTGTCCAGGATCATCTCGCCTAGGTAGAGGTACGACCCCTTCTCGGGCGAAATGATGGAACAGTTCTTGCCGCTGAAGCCGATTCCGGCCCGTTCGGCCACCGCCCGATCGACAAGCTCTCCCGTATCGACCATCGAGCGTGTCCGGACGCCCGGGACGAGCTGTTCAATATACGCCTGCAACTGTTCGAGTCTCGAGCCGACAGCGCGATGGTAGTCGAGCCCCCACGATGCCCGGGCGAACAAACCGCGGCGCTCATCGGCCACACTTCGCGGCGCGTCCTTCAATTTGCTCGGATACAGGATAGCGATTGCAATAATCGACTGCGCTTCTTCAAGTAGCAGCGTCGGTGTCGTCCGTTTGTCCAAGTCAGGCTCCTCGAACCCCGAAGCTAATCCCTTTTCTTGCTGCTTCACGAGACGTTGCTTCATGACGATGAACGGGTCGGCCGTCGTCACTTTCAACTCGTCAATCCCAATTGTCGTTGCGTACGCCACAATCTTCTGCTTAAGTGTTTCCGGGGTCATCCCATTCATCGAATCACCTCTTTCATGCCTATTTTCGCATACAAAAAATCTCCCCGCCAGTCGGCAGAGAGATGATGAAGCGGGTGAAGAGAATCGAACTCTCGTCATCAGCTTGGAAGGCTGAGGTTTTACCATTAAACTACACCCGCATGGTTCATATGAGTCGGCTGTAAAAGCGACTACAATCAATATACATCTATACCTTTCGGAAGTCAACACTTTTAAAGAAATTTCTTTGATGGCTTATCAAGTCTATACGTTTATTGTCTGAGTACATCTAGTTCCCTTATTTATCTTCTTTAAATCATATCTCAATATAAGATAGCTGTGGCGATATAAAAATATCCTGCCGACAAAGTCGGCAGGAATGTGCGTCACAACGATGACGTCTTCGGTTCCCGAAGCAAGTGCTTAATATCGCGGAACGTGACGAACGTCTTGTTCTGAGCATCGTACAGTTTGTAGCGTAGCGACTTCAAACTAGACCATAGACCAATCGTCGTCGCTTTTTGGAGCGGCGGCGTCGACGTATGGGCTTGTTCAAGGTTGTAGTTCGGTACACGCGGGCTCAAGTGATGAACATGGTGGAAACCGATATTCCCGGTTACCCACTGCAACACTTTCGGCAACTCGTAATACGAGCTTCCTTCGATGGCAGCCTTCACATAGTCCCACTCGCTCTCGTCCTCGAAATATGAGTCTTCGAACGTATGCTGTACGTAGAACAACCAGATTCCAAGGACACCGGCTGTGAACATCGTCGTGCCTTGAACGATCAAGAACGCTTTCCAACCGACGAGCGCGATGACGAGCGCATAGAGCACGACGAGCGACAAGTTAATGAGATATGTGTTGTTCCGTTCTTTTTTACGCGCATCTTTCCGATTAAAACGGCTCGTGATAAGAATCAAGAACAACGGGCCGAGACCGAACATGACGAGCGGGTTACGGTATAGACGATATTGCAATCGAGTCCATCTCGATGCCTCGACGTATTCTTCAATCGTCATGACCCAAATGTCACCGACGCCACGTTTGTCCAAGTTACCACTCGAAGCATGGTGAATCGAATGCTCTCGTTTCCATTTCTCATATGGGAACAACGTTAGAATCCCCATAATCGTCCCGACGATGGCGTTCGCCTTCTTATTCTTGAAAAACGAACCGTGCGTACAGTCGTGGAAAATGATGAACATCCGGACGACGAAGCCAGCTGCGACGATGGCGAGCGGGATGGTCAAGAAGACCGAGATTTGGAGCGCCTGATAGGCAAGAATCCAGGCTGCAAGAAACGGCAAGATCGTGTTGATCATCTGCCGGACGCTCTTCTTCACGTCGGCCTTTTCAAACGGCGAGACGTGCTTTCGGAGCTGGGCGATTTTTTCTTTACTCATGTACAACTTCCTCCTCAATTGCAAATAGCGATAACGACAACAAAAATGAAATATGAAACCAAATGCACTATGAGATTGACGAGCAACGTGACCGTCACTAAAATTTATTCATCATAAAATATTATTACCAGGTAATTATATCACATCACAGAAGGAAAATCGTTCATTCCAAATGAGTTATCAAATCATTTTTTTGTTTTTTTATCTATTTTTCCATATAAATTCCTTATATGGGATTAATAGCATTTGAAGTGTGTTAAATCCAACTATGTACAGATAGTAGGCAATGATATTGTTCAAAAAACTGAAACAGGTATTTACCCTGAAGCGACTCATCATCACGACGAGCGTCCTCATCTTGCTCATTCCAGTTTTTTGGATCAGCTACACGTTTTATAAAAACTTAAGTCAAGGTGTCGAGAATGAGAATCTTGATGACAAATACGTAAACCGCGTCAAAGAACTACAAATCGAAGTATTCAAGGAAGACCCATTAGACCGCAGAGGCAACTCCACCGCAAAGACTCGCGTTGAATTATAGGTCTCTTTCAATGAAGAGAAACCAAATCGAACTGAATTGATCAAAAGCATGCACTTGATGACACATCAAAAAATATCAGCCCGTTCCAAATGGGTAGCGATTCCGATGACACCACAGAACATTCAACAGTCAGCTGAATACTTGGAGCTCTTAAAAACTAAATTTAAAATAAATGATCGAATGTACGCCGAGTTGAAAACGATGCTTGATCACTGGTCACAAGGTGACTTCACTCTAGATGACAAGGAACAGGATCGCTTATTGGACTTTCTCCAAGCGAGTAGAGGTTTCTCGAACGGATTAGCTACCAAGAACGAAGAAGACCTCTTTATTTTGAACAACTTCGGACCAGAATACTTGAACACATTGAATGAATCGACGTACACGTCATATGAAGAATCATCTCCGTGATGGTTCTTTTTTTCATTGATCTTAAAAAGCTCTAACCGAGGTTAGAGCTTACTGAGTCTTCGCTGAAGACTTTCTTGCGCTTCTGGTGGTAACAACCAGTTGAACCAACGTCCATGCCCATCCGTTTCGGCGAGCACGAACTCACTCTTTCTGCCGTCGATAATAAGATCGAGGTGGAGTAGCTTGTCTTGGACATTATTATAGATGTGACAGACGTCCCGATTCTCACCTATCAAGTCGACTTGATATAAAAGCTCATGCTTGGTTTCAAGCGGCATCTGATTCGCCACATGTGTATGGAAAATACAGACGATGGTATCCCGATCAATTGAATCGACCCGTGGTTTTAATAATTGAACTCCATCCCCTTGAATCAACTCCAATGGTTGTGACCCAACCAACGCGCTCGCCTGCTCAAATAGTTCTAGACGAGTTTCATGTTCCGGCCAGATGAGAGCCTTCAACCACAATTTTTCATCTGCATCGGTCAAATCGACGATATTCAAATCGAACCCGATTCGTTCCCGGACTGGAGGAAGCTGTAGATTCAGTCGAGGTCTTCCTTCGCCAATCACCTCCGCTGAAATCTCGAGAGATGACGTGACGTTCCCGACCAGTTCGCTGTCGTCATATCGATAGCTGTACTGATCCCATAGGAGCTGTAGACCGGCGCTCGTACCAATCTCTACTAAAGCCAACGGTTGCTTTGAGTATCTAGAAATCATACCGAACACTGGATATAAATACGCACATCGTCTCACTTCGTTCGTTTGAACGAGCCTAGTCTGTAAGAGAGCAACCAACTCAGTTTCATAAGTCGTGCAAAATTGCTGAAAACTCGGAAATCGTCCTTCATCCACCTTTTTCGCTTCAATGGCCACGCATGGGTAATAGTCGCCTAATGGATGCTGGTGCCCACTCAAGAGCAGATAATGGACTGCCCCAAACAACAAGTTTGGAACAGGCTGTCCCGAATTGGCTTGCTCACATAATGTGAGAATCGATACGTCTGTCGCTATCTCGTTCGACAATGATTCATTAAGAACACTCGAACCTCTACACTCGTTTGCAGCAAACCTCATAAAAGCTTGAGCGATTTGATTTGTTGGCAATGTACTTCCCCCTTCGTCCCCTTGCACAGTCGTACACTCCTTGCTTATTCATTACGCATCGCTCACTTCCCTTTATTTTTAAACTTTCACATACAAAAAAGACCCTAGCCTCAGCTAGGATCTACGGATACCGGTGGTCGGAGTCGAACCGACACTCCAGAGGAACACGATTTTGAGTCGTGCGCGTCTACCAATTCCGCCACACCGGCATATTATGTTGGAGGCGCCAGTCGGAATCGAACCGACGATAGAGGAGTTGCAGTCCTCTGCCTTACCACTTGGCTATGGCGCCAAATTTAATGGAGCGGAAGACGGGATTCGAACCCGCGACCCCGACCTTGGCAAGGTCGTATTCTACCACTGAACTACTTCCGCATAATGGCTGGGCTGGAAGGGATCGAACCTACGCATGTCGGAATCAAAATCCGATGCCTTACCACTTGGCTACAGCCCAATAAAATGGGGCGACTGAAGGGAATTGAACCCTCGAATGCCGGAATCACAATCCGGTGCGTTAACCACTTCGCCACAATCGCCATAATTATATTAGAAAGCAGGGGCAGCAGGAATCGAACCCGCGCTGACGGTTTTGGAGACCGTAGTTCTACCGCTAAACTATGCCCCTAAGTGGTGGGGGGGGGCGGATTCGAACCGCCGAACCCGAGGGAGCGGATTTACAGTCCGCCGCGTTTAGCCACTTCGCTACCCCCCCACATGGTGGCTTTGGACGGAATCGAACCGCCGACACAAGGATTTTCAGTCCTTTGCTCTACCAACTGAGCTACAAAGCCATGTATGTAGTAATTAAATTAAAAAATGGCGGTCCTGACGGGGGTCGAACCCGCGATCTCCTGCGTGACAGGCAGGCATGTTAACCACTACACCACAGGACCACACTAATTGCGGGGGCTGGATTTGAACCAACGACCTTCGGGTTATGAGCCCGACGAGCTACCAGACTGCTCCACCCCGCGACGATATAAAATTTAAATGGTGACCCGTACGGGATTCGAACCCGTGTTACCGCCGTGAAAGGGCGGTGTCTTAACCGCTTGACCAACGGGCCATACTATTGATTGAAAAACTGGCGGAGAGCAAGGGATTCGAACCCTTGAGACGGTTTTGCCGCCTACACGAATTCCAATCGTGCTCCTTCGGCCACTCGGACAGCTCTCCAAAAAGAGAAAAGTGGCTCCGCAAGTAGGATTTGAACCTACGACCTACCGGTTAACAGCCGGTTGCTCTACCACTGAGCTATTGCGGAACGATCTTGCCTGG
>NZ_JACSLZ010000016.1:0-43653 GCF_018618395.1 Exiguobacterium sp. s149 | reverse complement strand
GCGCCGAAAGTAGTTGGGGGTCTCCCCCTGTGAGGATAGGACGTTGCCAGGCCAACGCGAAAGACGATCAAGCATCCGCTTGATCGTCTCTTTTTGTATATAAGTCGCATCTATTTCGGATAGGAAGGTTGCCTATATGACTCGAAAACCTAAACATAATCCTTTCACATTTATGGAAACATTGGAGCAACATGTACGCGAAGATCGTGTCTCTTTTCATGTACCTGGTCATCACAATGGAACAGTAAGAGATGAGAAACTTCCGACTGTATTCCAAAAAATAATGCCATACGATTTAACAGAACTCGGACACTTGGATGATTTACACCATGCTGAAGGTATTATTCTAGAAGGAGAGAGGGCACTAGGATCTCTTTATCAAAGTAAAAGTAAATGGTTAGTGAATGGGTCAACGGCGGGAAACTGGAGTCTGTTGGCAGCAACTGTGAAACGGGGAGAACGAGTATATGTACAACGTAATTCCCACAAATCCGTGTGGAACGCCATTGAGTGGCTCGGTTTAGAACCCATTTTACTCACTCCTGAATTAGATAGGGGGAGCAGTTTACCGACTGTCGTCGCATTAGAAACAATTCAAGATGCTGTCACGCAGTACCCAGGTGGGAAGGCCCTCCTACTGACATCTCCTACTTATTACGGAGACATGGCAAACATCCCGGAGATCAGTGCTTATTTGCGTCCGTTGCATATTCCTCTTTTAGTTGATGAAGCACATGGCGCTCATTTGATTCATCCTACATTTCCAAAGCGATCCGCTATCTTCGAAGGAGCTAGCGCCGTTGTCCAGTCTGCTCATAAAACCCTTCCAGCGCTCACGATGGGGGCATGGGTCCATTATAAGGAAGAGATTAATGAGAAACGTTTATTTCATGCACTCTCTTCTTTTCAAACGTCTAGTCCGTCTTATTTGATTATGGCTTCACTCGATTACGCTAGAGAGTATCTCGAAAATTTGAGTGAACGAGATTGGACACATATTCAAAAAAGTCATTTTGCATTCATCATGGAAATGAGACGTGCTGGCTTTTCAATCAAAGTGGGCGATGATTTTACCAAAATGACCTTGCTGACATATCCGAAAAATGGTCTCATCTTCAGTCAACATTTGGCGTCAATCGGTATTGATACGGAACTGGCTGCAGAAGATCATGTGTTATTCTGCCTGCCGTTAAGGGAATTAAAAAGCAAAGAGATTCAACATTGGGTGAAACTGATTAAAAATGCATCACAACACGTCCCACTCATAGTCGAAGATGAAACGATCTATCCTTACCCGATGACAGAACGTGTTTCGGTGTTGCATGCTATTTCAGATGATGCGGATATCATTCGCAAATCGTTTGAACAAGCAATAGGAGCCGTTGCTGCAGAAACCGTTATCCCTTATCCACCAGGAATTCCGTGGATACTAAGAGGAGAAGTCATCACACACGAGAAAATTAGAGTATTGAATGAATGGATTTCACTAGGACGGAACCTTCAAGCGAGCAGGCATGTTATGATGAAACAAATTGATGTTATCGTAGAGGAGTTTTAATCGTGAAAGGTATGTTTATTACTGTAGAAGGTCCCGACGGTTCGGGGAAAACCACGCAGTTGCAATTGTTAGTTCGTTCATTGACTGAAAAAGGATACGAAGTAGTCGTCACTCGAGAACCAGGAGGGACCAAAGTCGGAAACAGTATTCGAGAGGTCTTATTATCACCAGAACATGATGAAATGACCCCACGCGTCGAGATGATGCTGTATGCCGCGTCCCGTGCCCAAAACATCGATCAAGTGATTCGACCTGCCCTTAAACGAGGGGCGATTGTTGTGTGTGATCGATTTGTCGATGCCTCAATTGCCTATCAAGGATATGGGCTCCAATATGATTTGAATCAAATTCTATCACTGAACGAGTGGGCAACGGCCGGGATTAAACCCGATTTGACTTTCCTTTTTGATTTGACCCCTGATCAAGCGAGCCGTCGCATGAAAGATCGAGGTCAATTAGACCGTATCGAGAGCCGAGATGAGTCTTTCCATCAACGCGTATACGATGGGTTCAAAAAATTATTAGAACAACATCCGGATCGGATGGTTCGTATCGATGCGAACGCTACAATTGAAATGATTCAAGATGAAGTGTTAGATATTACGTTAGAACGATTACATGAAAGAGGAGTGACGCAATGATGAAGATGGTAATCGCGATTGTACATGATAAGGATAGTGCTCGGTTGTCAGATGCTTTAATCGAAGAGGACTTCCGCGCAACAAAATTAGCCACAACCGGAGGTTTTTTGAAAGAAGGTAACACAACGTTTATGATCGGTGTACCAAAAGAACGGTTAGACGATTTGCTCGCGCTAATCAAATCGAATTGTTCGAGCCGAGATCAAATGATCACGCCGATTTCACCGATGGGCGGTCACGCTGATTCATATATTCCGTATCCGGTAGAAGTACAAGTTGGCGGAGCGACGGTGTTCGTCTTGCCGATTGAAGGATTCCATCAGTTTTAATGGGAACGGTCACGAATATGAGCTTTCAAGATTTAGCGAAATCTCAAACGGTTATCGCCAAAGTGATTGAAAATTCGATTGTCGCTCAAAAGGTGGGTCACGCCTATATTTTCTCGGGAGATTATGAACCTTATTTAATTGAGACGGCGCAACTGTTTGCAAGATCCCTTTTTTGCGAGTCGCCTGACGGGGTAGAGCCGTGTGGCAGTTGTCGAAACTGTAGACGGATGGATTCGGGCAACCTCGTCGACTATATGGAAGTGGAACCGGATGGGGCCAGTATCAAAAAAGAACAAGTTCAACAATTGTTGAGCGACTTGTCGCTACGTGGAGCAGAAGGGGACCGTCAAATATATGTCATTCATCAAGCGCATAAAATGACACCTCAGGCGGCCAACAGTCTCTTAAAATTTTTCGAAGAACCGGGCGTTGGAAAACTGGCCATCTTGGTCACGACCCAGCCGCAACTCCTATTACCAACCATTCGCTCGCGGGCTCAGCATTTAGTGTTTCGACCGATTAATCGAGAACGGCTTGTGGAAACGTTGGTCGCAGACGTGCAATGTACGAGCGATTTAGCGCGTCTTGCTTTAGAGACATATCCGAAATTCGAAGACGCGCGTGAGGCGCTTCATAACGACTGGTTTGTACAGGCGTATGGGCTAGTGGTACAATTAGTTGAAGTATTGACAAAACGCCCGCAAGAATTGCTTTTATTTGCCCAAGAAAAATGGCTCGGTCATTTTAAAGGGCGGAATGAATTGCGAGTCGGTCTCGAGCTATTCGGAAATTGGTTGGAGCAAGCGCTCCACTTCAAAGTGCGAACAGACTATGTTCCGGAATTGTTTACGAAAGAACAGGCGCTATATACCACGTTTGTAAAAGATCGTCCGGTTCATAAAATCGTCCATGCTATTGAATCTGTCCATGAGGCGATTCGACGGCTTGAGGCAAACGTCAATCCTCAATTAACGTTCGAACGGTTAACGTTCGATTTGCAGAAAGGATAGGAGAGCGTGCTTGAAGTAGTCGGAGTCCGTTTTAAAGAAGCGGGAAAAATCTATTACTTTTCACCAGGCGAAGCAACGCTTGAACGTGGAGACCATGTCATCGTAGAGACGGTACGAGGCATCGAATACGGTGAAGTCGTCCAAGTTGGTAAGCAACTGGGTGAAGACGAAGTAGTATTGCCGTTAAAGACAATCCTTCGTGTCGCCGATCAAAAAGATGCCGAAATCGTTCAAGACAATCGATTGGCAGCATTTGACGCTCACGCCGTCTGTGAAGAAAAAATTCGTGAACATCGACTTGAAATGAAGTTAGTAGATGTTGAGTATACATTTGATCGTAATAAAGTCATCTTTTATTTCACGGCAGAGGGGCGCGTTGATTTTCGGGAACTCGTCAAAGATTTAGCAAGTGTGTTTCGCACCCGGATCGAACTCCGTCAAATTGGAGTTCGGGACGAAGCAAAACTGCTGAGCGGAATCGGGCCTTGTGGTCGTGTGTTGTGCTGCTCCTCGTTTTTAGGGGAATTTGAGCCGGTATCGATTAAAATGGCCAAGGATCAGAACTTATCCTTGAATCCGAATAAAATCTCCGGTGTGTGTGGTCGTCTCATGTGCTGTCTGAAATACGAGAATGATACGTATGAAGAATTGAAGCGGGACTTACCAGACGTCGGAAAACGAATCAAAATTCCAGAAGGTGACGGACGTGTCATCGGTCTCAATATCTTGGATCAATTGATTCAAGTCGAGTTGAATGATCGGACCCGTGTTGTGACGTATACAATCGACGAGCTCGTCGAGGTCGGTGCAGTCAAACGAAAACCGTCGAAACAGTGATGGGGTGCTGAGCAGTGGAAAGAATGGATAAAAAGGAAGTCATGATGCGGGTCGATGCGATCGAGCAACAAATGCAATTGTTGACGGAGCATTTAGGGGTGCTCAAAGAGCAACTCGCCTATTTGCTCGAAGAAAACCAACACATGTATCTCGAAAACCATCATTTGCGTGAAAAAGTGGAGCAACTTGCAGAAGTCGAGACGCCTGATGGAGATCCCCAAATTGCGTTGTCCGGAAAAGGACAGAACAATCTGGCGGCGTTATACCAAGAAGGATTTCACATTTGTAATTTGCACTATGGACAAGTCAGAAAAGACGGAGACTGTCTCTTCTGCATGTCGATGCTAAATAAACATTAATAAGGGGCGATAGACGGGGGTATTCCCGTCCGTCGCCTTTGTACGTTATGTAGGAGGGAAATGGCGTGACTGTTAAACAAGGTGAACGTCTTGATGATTTGTTAGGGCGTCCCGGCAAGATCATTCAAAGTGATGACGTTTTTTCATTTTCATTGGATGCCGTATTACTCGCCGAATTTGTATGGGTGCCGATTCAAAAAGGAAAGCTCGTCGATTTGTGCGCCGGCACGGGGGCGATTCCGCTCTTTTTATCATATCGAACGAAAGGGACGGTCACGGGTGTTGAAATCCAGCCTCGCCTCGTCGACATGGCCAATCGAAGCATTGCCATCAATGAGTTGGACGAGAGGCTCCACATCGTTGAAGGGGACGTGAAAACTGCTGCCAGTCTATTAGGTCATGCCCGTTACGATGTTGTCACATGCAATCCCCCTTATTTTTTGGCGAACGAGACATCGCTACGCAATCAAAATGAACATCATACGATTGCACGCCATGAAGTCCTTTGCACACTAGAAGACTGTATTCGTTCAGCCAGTCAACTTGTCAAACCGGGTGGCAAAGTGGCCTTCGTCCATCGTCCGGAGCGATTACTCGACATTCTGACGCTCATGCGGGCATATCGGATTGAACCAAAGCGAATGCAACTCGTTTATCCGAAGCAAGGTCGAGACGCGAACACATTGTTAATAGAGGGGTCGAAAGATGGAAAAGCAGGGCTCACAATCTTACCTCCGTTTATCGTTTATGAGGAAGATGACACGTATACGAGCAACATGCGGGCAATCCTCGATGCGTAAGTACTTTGCCTATATTCTCGAGTGCAACGATGGAACGTACTATACCGGTTATACGACGGACGTTGATAAGCGGATGAAAGTGCATAACAACGGCAAAGGTGCGAAATATACACGAGCTCGTCTCCCGGTGACGTTGCGATATGTCAGGTCGTTTGCGACCAAACGTGAAGCCATGCAGTACGAATGGTCCATCAAACAACTCACGCGGGCTCAAAAACAGCAATTGATGGAGGGAACGAGTAATGAACTCACAGAAAAGTTATCAGACTGATGGGCCCACGCTCTATGTTGTGCCGACGCCGATTGGAAATTTAGAAGACATGACGTATCGGGCGGTTCGAATTCTAGGAGAAGTTGATTTGATTGCGGCTGAAGACACGCGCCAAACGATGAAACTCTGTCGTCATTTCGGCATTGAGACGAAACTGGTCAGCTACCATGAGCATAATAAGCACGTGAGTGGCCCGCGCTTAATCGAAGATATTGAGGCGGGCAAGTCGGTCGCCGTGGTCTCAGACGCTGGCATGCCGGGTATTTCGGACCCTGGGAGTGACCTCGTGAGGTTGGCCATTCAAGCGAGGCTCCCCGTCGTCGTACTCCCTGGAGCGAACGCAGCGTTGACGGCTCTTGTCGCCTCTGGTCTTGCGACCGAGCGGTTTTTGTATTATGGATTCTTGCCCCGTAAAAAGAAAGAGCGGCTCGAGGTGTTGTCATCCTTACAATATGAACCGGGCACCATCATTTTTTATGAAGCGCCACATCGGTTAAAAGAGATGCTGACCGGGATTCTAGACGTATTCGGCAATCGGCAACTCGTTCTCGGACGAGAGTTGACGAAAACGTTTGAAGAGTTTTTACGAGGGACGGTAGAAGAAGCGCTTGTCTGGTGCGAAGGCGAAGTACGCGGCGAATTCGTCGTCATGGTGGAAGGATCGACGGAAGCGGCACCGACACACGATTGGTGGGAGGCGCTATCGCCCCTCGAGCACGTCGACCGTTACATTGAGGATGGCTTAAAACCAAACGCCGCCATTAAACAAGCCGCTAAAGAGCGGGGTCTGTCACGAAGTGAAGTGTATGACGCGTATCATCAAGTCGACAAAAAAGAGTAAGCAAGGAATCCCTTGCTTACTCTTCGCTGTAGTAGTTTTCGAGCATGTTTTTCAACTCGACGAGAACGCGTTGTGCGCCTTCCGGTGAAAGGATCAATTTACCGTCAGCCAACTTGAAGTTGTCATCCGATACTTCGCCCGTCACTTGGCAAGTCATGTTCGGTTTGTATTTTTTCAACACGATTTGATCGTTGTCGACGTAGATTTCAAGTGCATCTTTCTCAGCAATCCCGAGTGTGCGGCGCAATTCGATTGGAATGACGACACGACCGAGCTCATCAACTTTCCGTACGATACCTGTAGATTTCATTTTGTGTTTCCTCCTCCAATGGTGTCGAAATCTCTTGGTGACATGAGTCGTCAAAATTCGACAATGTTACTACAGCAAAAAGCATACTAAACTTTCCAATTGCAGTCAACTGCTTACTATTGGAAATCTACATTTTCGAAAAATGACGATGTAGGAGCAATATATACCTAAAATTCCCCGAAAGTTAGGACCTGAAACAAAGAAAGGTTTTTTTTGGAACATATTTTATGAGATAACAACAAAAAATTCCAAACAATTGGTTTGGAAATTCTTTTGTCGAACCGTGTATAATGGAAATTGCAAATGTCGAAAGGATGGAGAACATACAATGGCGAAGCCTACTTTTTATATTACGACTCCGATTTACTATCCGAGTGCCAAACTACACATCGGTCACGCTTATACGACGGTGGCCGGCGATGCGATCGCGCGCTATAAGCGTTTGAAAGGTTTTGACGTTCGTTATTTGACGGGGACGGATGAACACGGTCAAAAGATTCAAGAAAAAGCGAAAGAAGCCGGTGTGACACCGCAAGCGTTCGTGGATGAAATTGTCAAAGACATCAAAGTGTTATGGGACCGTCTCGAAATCTCATATGATGACTACATCCGTACAACAGACGCACGCCACAAAGCTGTCGTCGAGCATGTGTTCGAGACGCTTCTTAAAAATGATGATATTTATCTAGGAGAGTATGAAGGTTGGTACTCGATTCCTGATGAGACGTATTATACGGAGTCTCAGCTCATCGACGGGAAGAGCCCGGACAGCGGTCACCCAGTCGAACTTGTACGCGAAGAGTGTTACTTTTTCCGTCTCAGCAAGTATGCGGATCGTTTGATTGAGTACTTCGAGTCGCACCCTGACTTCATCTTGCCAGAATCGCGTAAAACGGAGATGATCAACAACTTCTTGAAGCCGGGCCTTCAAGACTTGGCTGTCTCACGGACGACGTTTGACTGGGGTGTACAAGTCCCATCGAACCCGAAGCACGTCGTATATGTATGGGTCGATGCCCTCACGAACTATATCTCTGCCCTCGGCTACGGATCGGACAACGACGAGTTGTTCAACCGCTATTGGCCAGCCGACGTCCATTTGGTCGGAAAAGAGATCGTCCGGTTCCATACAATCATTTGGCCGGCGTTGCTCATGGCGCTTGACCTCCCGTTGCCGAAACAAGTTTTCGCGCATGGTTGGTTGCTCATGAAAGACGGCAAAATGTCGAAATCAAAAGGCAACGTCGTTGACCCGATTCCACTCATCGACCGTTACGGACTCGACTCGCTCCGCTACTATCTTCTTCGTGAAGTTCCATTCGGAGCAGACGGCACGTTCACACCGGAAGCGTTCGTTGATCGCTTGAACTTTGATCTTGCGAACGACCTCGGAAACCTGCTCAACCGGACCGTGGCCATGATTAAGAAGTATTTTGATGGCGAAATCCCTGCTTATGCGGGTAATGTGACGGAGTTCGATGCCTCGTTGCTTCAAGTCGTCAACGAGACGACAGAGAAGACGGAAGCGGCCATGGAGCACATGGAGTTTTCAGTCGCGCTCACAAGCATCTGGCAACTCGTCAGCCGTGCCAATAAATACATTGACGAGACACAACCGTGGGTCCTTGCGAAGGATGAAACGAAACGAGACGAACTGGCGTCGGTGATGACTCACCTCGCCGGCGTGCTCCGTCACGTCGCGGTCATGATTCAACCGTTCATGACACGGGCGCCAAAAGAGATGTTCCGTCAGCTCGGTCTCGAAGGAGAAGATATGTCATGGGAAGCACTCGATACGTTCGCGGCGTTCGATGGAGCCTTCGTCACAGACGGGACACCGATTTTCCCGCGTCGTGACGTCAAAGAAGAAGTCGATGCGATTCAAGAGATGATGCGTCAAGCTTCGCAAGCACGCGTCGAAGAAGCCGAAGTGGAAGCGGGCGAGATCGAAGATGAGGACGTGCGTCCAGAAATCACGATTGACGTCTTTGATCAAGTCGAGTTCCGTGTCGGTCAAATCATCGAAGCCGATAAAATCAAGAAGGCGAAGAAGTTGTTGAAACTTCAAGTCGACCTTGGCGGGGAGACGCGTCAAATCGTCTCGGGTATCGCGGAATGGTATGCGCCGGAAGACTTGGTTGGCAAGAAAGTCATCGTTGTGGCCAACTTGAAGCCGGTCAAACTGCGTGGCGAGTTGTCACAAGGGATGATTTTAGCGGCTGATAAAGACGGCAAGCTTGAACTTGCGACCGTATCTGAGAATATGCCGAACGGGGCCATCGTCAAATAATCGTTTGGGGGAGACTTCGGTCTCCCTCTTTGTCTATACAAGGAGGAACCATCATGTTGATTGATACACACACACATATCAATGCAGAACAGTTCAATGAAGACGTCGAAGCGACGATTGAACGGGCTCGTGCTGCTGGCGTTTCCCCGATGCTCGTCGTCGGGTTCGACAATCCGACCATCACGCGTGCCGTCGAGCTCGCGGAAAAGTATGAAGACATTTACGCGATCGTTGGCTGGCACCCGGTCGACGCCGTCGATTGCACGGAGGCCGACTTGGCAAGAATCGAGACGTTGATGGATCACCCTAAAGTGATGGCGCTCGGGGAGATTGGGCTCGACTACCATTGGGACAAATCGCCTAAAGACGTCCAACAACGCGTGTTCCGGCAACAAATTGCCATCGCGAAACGGACGAATATGCCAATCGTGATTCACAATCGGGAAGCGACCGCGGACGTGCTCGATATTTTAGAGGAAGAACACGCCGAAGAGGTCGGTGGTGTGTTCCATAGTTACAGCATGTCCGTCGAATTGTTGGAGCGCTGTCTGCGTTTGAACTTCTATATTTCTCTTGGGGGACCAGTGACGTTCAAGAATGCGAAAGTACCGAAAGCGGTGGCACAACAAGTCCCGCTCAATCGACTCCTCGTCGAGACGGACTGTCCGTATTTAACGCCGACACCGTTCCGTGGCAAGCGGAACGAACCGGCTTACGTCACGTATGTCGCTGAAGAGATTGCATCGCTACGTGACATGTCTTACGACGCACTTGCCGAGGCGACGACCGCTAATGCGAAGCGCCTGTTCCGTCTTCCATGATGCTCAGACGGATCGTGTTAAGCGTCGGCGTCGTGGCCACCGCTGTGTTCGCTTATATGGCGATGCAACCAGAACCTGTCACCATCATCGATGACGGAGTGACGATGGTGCATGAAAGTCGGGGCGAGTCGGTGTTAGACGTGCTTGAAGAGACAGGGATTGTCGTTGACGAGTCAGACGTCGTGACACCGGCCTTGAGTGCGGATATTCCGCTCGACCGAGTTATTCAGATTGAGCGGGCCCGCACCGTCTCGCTACAAATTGGTTACGGACAAATCGAAACGATTGAGACGCGTGAACGAACTGTCGAAGACGTGTTGCTTCGTTATGGAGTGAGTGTCCGTGACGGGGACGATGTCTACCCGAGCGTCCGTACCCCGATTACATCGGGTATGACCATCCGGTATCAGCCTGTCGTCACCCTCGATGTCATTGTCGGCGATGAGGCAAAGACGGTTTATACGATGGCTCAAACTGTCGAGCAGGCGCTACAGGAGGCGAATGTGACGGTTTCTGACAAGGATACCGTCGAACCGGTTCTGGCGACACCAGTACGAGACGGGATGACAATCACGGTCAACGTGAGTCGAGACGTCGTGCAGTATGAGAATCGACTCATCCCATTTGAAATCGTCAGAAAAGAGGATGACACGCTTGCGCTCGGAGAAACCGAGGTTGTTCAAGTCGGTGTCCCTGGACTCGAACGGACGCGGTATGCACTGACAGTGGAAAATGGTACAATTACAAATCGGACCGAAACGAGCGTGGAAACGCTGCGAACCGTACGCCCTCAAATTATAAAACTTGGAACGAGAATCGTAGCTGAACCAGAGGCGAATCAAGAGACCGAGCAAGAACAAGAGGAGACGGCAACGACCGAACCGTCGAGCCCGTTTCGAGAGGAAGCAGAGATTAAAATCGAAGAGACGCCTCGAGCCGAGGATGTCTTAGATTTCACCTCTGCGAAACAGCTTCTCGTCGAGGCGACGGCGTATACGAACAATGCAGAAGATACAATTACGTTTGACGGCAGGGTACTGACGCGCAGCGGTTATGATGTGACGGACACGATTCTGTATGAAGGCATGCGAATCATCGCGGTCGATCCAGCCATCATCCCACTCGGCACACGCGTGTACGTTGAAGGGTTTGGGATGGCGATTGCCTTAGATACAGGCAGTGCCATCAAAGGCAATAAAATCGATGTGATGATGGACTCAAAAGAAGAGGCGGTGACGTTTGGGCGTCAGCCACTCACGATTTGGGTCATCCCGAAGCAAGAAGAGAAAGAAGGAACCGATGATGCGTGAAAAGATACAAGAAGTGATCGTCGTCGAAGGTCGAGACGACACGACGCGGCTACAGGAAGTATATGACGTCGATACGATTGAGACGAACGGGTCGGCCGTTTCGAAGCAAACCATCGAGCGAATCAAACGTGCCCAAGAGACACGAGGCGTGATTATTTTGACGGACCCGGATTATCCGGGTGACCGGATCCGGGCCATCGTCGAGGAGCAAGTCAAAGGGTGCAAGCATGCCTATCTCCCTCGAGCCGAAGCGAAAGACAAGCGCGGTAAAATCGGGGTCGAGCATGCTTCTCCAGCGACGATTCGCCGTGTGCTCGAAGCGTTGTATGAACAGCGGATTGAGACTGACATGCCGCTCGTCACCCGTCAGATGGTGCTCGAGGCCGATTTGATTGGCGGACCAGACGCGGCGCGGCGGCGCAAACGGCTCGGGGTGTTACTTCGCATTGGTGAACCGAACGCGAAACAGTTTGTGAAACGCGTGGAAGCGTTACGGGTCACGATTGAAGAATGGGAACGAGCACTGGCTCAGTTAGAGGAGGAAAATCATTGAAAGACATCGCCACAATTCAACGCACGAAATCAATTCTAGAACGTCACGGCTTCTCGTTTAAAAAGTCGCTTGGGCAGAACTTTTTAATCGATTTAAATATTTTGAATAAAATCGTGGACGCCGCGGAGCTGGGAGAGGCGAGCGGGGTGCTCGAAATCGGTCCCGGTATCGGGTCATTGACGGAACAGTCTGCCAAGCGGGCGAAGAAGGTCGTCGCCCTCGAAATCGACCAACGTCTGCTTCCGATTTTGGAAGACACGATGTCTCCTTATCCACACGTGCATGTCATCCACGGCGATGCGCTCGAGCTCGATATTCAAGCCATCGTCGAGCGTGAGTTTTTCAGTCAAGGCATCGAAGACATCTCGGTCGTGGCGAACTTGCCGTATTATGTGACGACGCCAATTATCATGCGTTTACTGGAAAGCCAAATCAAGTTCCGTTCACTCGTCATGATGATTCAAAAAGAGGTTGCCGAGCGGATTGGAGCGAAGCCTGGTACGAAAGCATACGGCTCTCTCTCGATTGCAATTCAATATTACGCAGAGGCGAACGTAAGCTTTATCGTCCCGAAAAGTGTGTTCATGCCGGCTCCGAACGTCGATTCAGCGGTCATCACGTTGAAGATGCGTCCCAAACCGGCGGTCGACGTGAAAGATGAAGCCTTCTTTTTCGAGATTGCCCGTGCCAGTTTCGCGCAACGTCGGAAAACGATCTTGAATAACTTGACGAACCACCTGGGCAAAGATAAAAAAATGGAAATCGAACGTCTCTTGGGTGAGGCTGAAATCGATCCAAAACGGCGAGGCGAAACGCTTTCGCTTGAAGAGTTTGCCCGGTTAGCGGACACAATTTTACCACTTAAAAACAGTTGACGACCGGATAGCGAATCGATATAATATTAATCTTTATTTTCATTTCTGAATGTGTTATACTTGTAACAGTGAGGTGAAGCGTATGCCAAAGACGTTGCAAGAAATCAGACAGAAACTCGAATCGCATGTTGGAGAACGATTGACGTTGAAAGCAAACGGCGGTCGTAAGAAAGTCGTTACTCGGTTTGGAACGCTCGTTGAGACGTATCCCGCGGTGTTCGTCGTCAAATTGGATGAAGACCACCATAACGTGGAACGTGTCTCATATAGCTACGCTGATGTCCTAACGGATACAGTTAAAATTGAATTCAGCAATTGAACGATAAATGAGAGGCGGATGCATTGGCAGCTGCTTCTTTTTTTGTGCGCTCGTTTACGGTACAATGGCGAACAGGAGATACATGGGAAGGGTGAACGATATGCGCACGATCAGTGTGAAAGCGCCGGCAAAAATCAATTTGACGCTTGACGTCCTTGGGAAGCGGGCAGATGGCTATCATGAAGTAGAAATGGTAATGACGACAGTAGATTTATCGGATCGACTGGAATTGACCGTCCTTGATACAGACGAGATTCGGATTCAATCTGAACATGCCTATGTGCCGAATGACCACCGGAACTTGGCGTATCGTGCAGCCGAGTTGTTGCGGAAGCGATTTGGCATCAAGCAAGGTGTCGAAATCGTATTGGATAAGCAGATTCCGGTCGCCGCAGGGCTAGCTGGCGGATCGAGTGACGCTGCCGCGACGCTTCGAGGCATGAACGACCTGTTCGATCTCGGCCTGTCGTTAGAAGAGTTAGCCGAACTTGGGGCCGCCGTTGGATCGGACGTATCGTTTTGTGTCATGGGGGGAACAGCCATAGCGCGCGGACGCGGTGAACAGTTAGAGACAATCCCGTCACCGCCACCGTGTTACGTCGTCTTGGCGAAACCGAAAATCGGTGTGTCGACGGCCGACGTCTATCGCGCGGTGGAGATGGAGAAGATTGTGCATCCGAATACCGAGGCGATGGTCACGGCGATTCGTGATCGTGATTTTGATGGCATCTGTGCAAACTTAGGCAATGCCCTTGAGGCGGTCACGCTCGAACTTCATCCGGAGGTTCGCCAAATCAAAGAAACGATGCTCCACTGCGGAGCGGATGGGGTGCTCATGAGCGGAAGTGGTCCGACCGTATTCGCACTAATTGAGCATGAACAAAAAGCACATCGTGTCTATAACGGGCTGAAAGGATTTTGTCCTGAAGTGTTCGTCGTTCGGATTCTCGGCAAAAAACATTGAACAAAGACGAATGAGAATGATATATTCTGTTTAGAACATTCGTCTATTATTGAAGAAGTGAAGGGGAATCCGTATGAAAATTCGTAGAAGTGGTCGTCTCGTTGATATGACCCGTTATTTGCTGGACCATCCGCACCAGCTCGTCTCGTTATCGATGTTTTCGAGCCGTTATAAAGCAGCCAAGTCATCTATCAGTGAAGATTTGGTCATCGTCAGTGAAATGTTGGCCCACGATGGCACAGGTAAACTGGTCACGGTGCCAGGAGCGGCCGGTGGCGTCATGTTCATCCCGGGGTGGAGCAAAGATAAGTCGCTCTCGATGATCGATGGGCTATGTGAACAGTTGTCGAAGCCAGAACGGTTGCTTCCGGGAGGCTACCTCTATTTGACAGACGTTCTCGGTAACCCGCGTCAAGTGAAGCCGATGGGCCAAGTCTTCGCCTCGGTATTCGCCGATCGGAAAGTCGATGTCGTCATGACGATTGCGACGAAAGGAATTCCGCTCGCCTACGCTGTCGCCGAGCAACTCGGGGTACCGTTTGTCATCGTTCGGTCCGATAGTCGTGTCACCGAAGGTTCGACCGTGAGTATCAACTACGTCTCCGGTTCGTCGAAGGCGATTCGCACGATGGCGCTCGCGCGTCGTAGTTTGCCACGTGGTGCGAACGTGCTGTTGATTGACGATTTCATGAAAGCTGGCGGAACGATTCGCGGGATGATGAGTCTCTTGAACGAGTTCGAAGCGAACCTTGCCGGTGTCGGCGTACTTATGGAAGCAGAAGGCGCCGAGAAGAAA
Source organism: Exiguobacterium sp. s149 (assembly GCF_018618395.1). NCBI lineage: Bacteria > Bacillati > Bacillota > Bacilli > Caryophanales > Exiguobacterium > Exiguobacterium sp. s149. Next base: position 28,769 of record NZ_JACSLZ010000016.1, on the reverse strand, counting down.
ATGGTGAGCGAATACGTCAGTTTGATGAAATTGACGAACGTCGACTCGGATGAAGGTCTCGTCACGATTTCGCGTGGAAACGTCGAACAATTCTTAAAGTGATTGGCAAAAATTTGATTTCGTTTTATGATGAAAGGGTATAAGATTCGTACGAAGTCAATCGGTTCGCTTGGAATCATCTCAGCCTTTTAGAAAGTACACCACGGTCCAGACAACGATGAAAAGGGGATGCGAAACATGCAGATCACAGACGTAAAAATTCGCAAAGTCGCGACGGAAGGTAGAATGAAGGCACTGGCCTCCATTACACTCGACCACGAATTTGTGGTACACGACCTTCGAATTATTGAAGGGAGTACCGGTCTGTTCGTAGCGATGCCGAGCAAGCGGACGCCAGAAGGGATTTTCCGTGACATTGCTCACCCGATTAATGGAGATATGCGTCAGAAAGTCGAGGCTGCCGTTTTAGAGGCGTACGGTCAAGAGGACGTCGCTATCGCCGAGACGCAAGCCCAATATAATGCCATGAACGAGTAACATTTGACAGCGGATGGGGGACCCTTCCGCTGCCTTTTTACGTTTCATTGGTTACGAATAGGTACAACGGTTGAAACCGCGTCATGGTTTCGATATAGTAGATACGGTGTAAATAAGGTTTGAATGTATAAAAAACCGAACATTTGAGTACATTACAGTCGATATGAGATAGGAGCGAATCAAGAATGGATCGTTTTGCAGTCATTTTGGCAGCAGGTAAAGGGACGCGCATGAAGTCGAAGCTTTATAAAGTACTTCATCCGGTCCTTGGAAAACCGATGGTCGAACACGTCGTCGATCAACTCGACAAGATCGGGGTCAGTCGTCAAATCGTCATCGTCGGCCATGGGGCTGAAGCGGTACAAGAGACGTTAGGCTCACGCGTGGAGTATGCGGTCCAAGAACAACAGCTCGGTACGGGCCATGCGGTACAGATGGCAGAAGCTGAACTCGCAGGCAAACCTGGCGCGACGCTCGTCGTTTGCGGCGATACACCGCTATTGACAGCGGAAACGCTCGAGGCGTTGTTGGCCCATCACGAGGCGCAACAGGCAAAAGTGACCGTGTTAACTGCGATTGCTGATGATGCGACTGGATATGGCCGCGTCATCCGCGGGGAAGACGGAAATGTCACAAAAGTTGTCGAGCATAAAGATGCGTCTGACACTGAACTAGAGATCCGTGAAATCAACACCGGAACGTACGTGTTCGATAACGAGCTCTTGTTTGATGCATTGAAGCAAGTCGGAAACAACAACGCTCAAGGCGAGTACTACTTGCCGGACGTCATCTCGATTGCGAAAGAAGCAGGCGAAGTCGTGGCAGCACACACGGCGCCGACATTCGATGAAACGATTGGCGTCAACGATCGTGTCGCTCTCTCACAAGCTGAAGCGGTCATGCGCAAGCGGACGAACGAACGCCTCATGCGTGAAGGTGTCACATTCATGGATGCAACTTCGACATACATCTCACCAGATGCCGTCATCGGTTCGGATACGGTCATCTATCCAGGGACGGTCATTCTCGGGAAAACGATTATCGGTTCAGAGTGCGTGATTGGTCCAAATTCAGATATCCGCAATAGCGTCATCGAAGACGGTGCGACGGTTCGTCAATCGGTCGTAAGTGACAGCCGTGTCGGAACTGAAGCACAGGTCGGGCCGTTCGCCCACCTTCGTCAACAAGCAGTCCTCGGCGCGAATACGCGCGTCGGTAACTTCGTGGAAATCAAAAAATCAACGTTCGGAGACGGTGCGAAAGCATCACATCTCAGCTATATCGGAGATGCTTCGATCGGGGAACGCGTCAACCTCGGCTGTGGCTCGATTACGGTCAACTATGACGGCAAGAACAAGTTCGAAACGGTCGTCGAAGCCGATGCATTCGTCGGCTGCAATGTGAACTTGATCGCTCCGGTGAAAGTCGGAAAAGGCTCAATCGTAGCAGCCGGTTCGACGATCACGGATGACGTTCCTGAAGAGGCGCTTGCGATTGCACGCGAACGCCAAACGAATAAAGAAGGTTACACGAAACGATAAGTTGCTGCCTATTATTATGGAAAACGATGGAGGAGAATCCTAAACATGTCTACTGTATATGAACGTGAAATTCGCCTATTTAGCTTAAACTCAAACCGCCCACTCGCCGAAGAGATTGCCAAGGAAATTGGCATCCCGCTCAGCGATTGCCAAGTGAAGCGGTTTAGCGACGGAGAACTTTACATCAACATCGAGGAGAGCGTGCGAGGCGATGATGTGTACATCATTCAATCGACGAGCTCACCGGTGAACGAAACGCTCATGGAGTTACTCGTCATGATCGATGCGTTGAAACGAGCATCGGTTCGGACGATTAACGTGGTCATGCCATACTACGGTTACGCTCGTCAAGACCGCAAGGCGCGCTCACGTGAGCCGATTACAGCGAAACTTGTCGCTGATTTATTGACGGTTGCAGGTGCCACGCGTTTAATCACGATGGACTTGCATGCTGCTCAAATCCAAGGTTTCTTCAATATCCCAGTAGACCAATTATTAGGTGTTCCACTCATCTCGACGTATTTTGAGACAGATGAATTTAAAGCGAAAGACATTGTCGTCGTTTCACCGGACCATGGTGGCGTCACGCGTGCCCGTAAGCTTGCCGAACGCTTGAAGGCTCCAATCGCCATCATCGACAAGCGTCGTCCTGAAGCGAACGTGGCTGAAGTCATGAACATCGTTGGCAGTGTTGAAGGCAAGACGGCCATCTTGATCGATGACATCATCGATACAGCTGGAACAATCACGCTCGCGGCCGATGCCATCGTCCAAGCTGGTGCAAAAGAAGTGTACGCCTCGTGTACACACCCAGTGTTATCTGGACCGGCGATGGAACGGATCGACAACTCGTCAATCAAGGAACTTGTTGTTTTGAACACGATCGATTTAGAAGGTCGCGAATGTTCAAGCAAAATCAAGCAGATGTCGGTTGCCCGTTTGCTTGGAGAAGCGATCATGCGTGTCCACGAGCACAAATCGGTGAGCACACTGTTCGATTAAAAAACGAGGCCCGAAGGCGTTCGCCTTTGGGCTTTTTTGTTCAGGAGGAATAAGATGAAATGTATCGTCGGCCTCGGGAATCCAGGCAAAAAGTATGAGATGACCCGTCACAACGTCGGATTTTTGGCGATTGATCGCCTTGCCGACAAACATGGGATCAAACTCGATGAAGCCAAGTTTAAAGCATTGATTGGAACGGGAAGAATCAATGGAGAACGTGTCGTCCTCGTCAAACCGCTCACGTACATGAATTTATCAGGCGAGTCGGTCCGTCCGATTTTAGATTATTATAAGATTGAGATTGACGACTTGCTCGTCATTTATGATGACTTGGACATGGTCCCAGGAAAACTGCGGTTCCGTCCGAAAGGCAGTGCCGGCGGACATAACGGCATCAAGTCGTTGATTCAGCATTTAGGCACACAAGACTTTAAACGTCTGAAACTGGGAATCGGCCGTCCGCCGCATCCGATTAAAGTGGTCGATTGGGTGCTTATGAACTACCGTAAAGAAGACATGCCAGAATTAAATGATACGCTCGATCAAGCTGTGTCCGCCGCAACCGATTTTGTGGATACTGAATGGATTGCGCTCATGAATCGATATAACTAAAGGGTCAACGTACCCTTTTTTGTCGTATGAGGTGGAGGAAAACAAATGAATGCTTTAGAGAAATTCATGGTGACGTTACCTGAGACGAATGTGATTCGGGAGCGGTTGCCAAAAGTCGATCGACAACTCGTCACCGGATTAACGACAAGTGCAAAGGCGCTTGTATTGGCGGGTTTGGCGAAAAATTCGCCGAGACGTCTCGTCGTCGTCACGCATAACATGTATCAAGCACAAAAAATGTACGATCAACTCGAGTCGCTCATCGGTCCGAGCAAAACGTTGCTTTATCCGATTGATGAGACGCTCGCTGGCGAACTATCCCTCACATCGAGCCCAGAACTGCTTGCCGCTCGGATTGAGGCTCGGACACGTCTCCTTGACGAAACGGGAGGCGTCATTGTCGTGCCTCTCGGTGGCTTGCGCCGTTATATCCCGAACCCGTCAGACTGGCAGATGAGCCATCATCACATCAAACCTGGACAAGAGCTTGATTTAAAGCCGTTCGCCGAGACACTCATCACGCTCGGTTATGAACGGACGGCCACCGTGACCGCACCGGGTGAATTCTCCGTCCGCGGCAGTATTTTAGACGTTTATCCGCTCACGGCAGCGCGCCCGTATCGTATCGATTTGTTCGACACCGAAGTCGATTCCATCTTTACGTTTGATGCCGAGACGCAGCGTTCGCTAGGTGTCGTCGGCGAAGCGGTCATCCCACCCGCCACCGAGTTCATCGCCTCACGCGACCAGTTGCAGCAGGCCGGACAAGCACTCGAACGTCAATACGAGCGGACGCTCTCGCTCATCGAGACCGAGACGATCCGGCAAGCGCTCGAAGATGGAATCGCCCGGGACATCGAACAGTTCGGTCGAGGCGAGGCTCCTGAAAAAGTTGGGAAGTACACACCGCTCCTGTATAGCTCGACGCTCCTCGATTATGTCGGGGCGGAAGCGGTCTTGATGTTAGATGAAGTGGCACGGATTGAAGATGCTGCCGACGTGCAAGACCGCGAGGAAGCGGAATGGTTCTCGTCGCTCATCGAACGAGGGGAGTCGGTCAGCAACTACACGCTCGCCGTCCCAATGCATAAAGTATTCCGGACGTTGAAACAAGTCGCGTTCTCCTTGTTACCGTCACGACGGTCCGGGATTCCGGAGACGAACACGGTCCACCTCAGCTGTCGCCCTCTCCCGGCGTTCCATGGGCAGATGCACTTGTTGAAACAAGAAGTCGAACGGTGGCAACAAGGTGACCATCGTATCGTCTTCTTGGCAGGCGATCAAACACGGGCCGATAAAGTGGTGGAGCTACTTGACGATTATGGAATCTCATCCACGTTCACAAATGTGGACGGTGAGCTGTTGTCGCGTCACGTTCATGTCATGATCGGCCAAATCGAAGGCGGCTTTGAACTCTCGACGAGTCGTCTCGTCGTCGTTTCCGAAGAAGAACTGTTCAAGCGCGTCACGAAGCGGAAACGTCAGACGAAGAATTTGACGAACGCCGAACGGATTAAAAGTTACCAAGAATTGAAGCCGAACGACCACGTCGTCCACATCCATCACGGAATCGGGAAGTACCTGGGCATCAAGACGATTGAAGTCGGCGGCATTCATCAAGACTACTTACATCTCGTCTATGCCGGCGACGATGCGCTGTACGTCCCCGTCGATCAAATCGATCTCGTTCAAAAGTATGTCGGGGCCGAAGGCAAAGAGCCGAAGATTTACAAACTCGGCGGGACTGAGTGGAAAAAGGTCAAATCGAAAGTCGCCAAATCGGTGGAAGACATCGCCGATGAACTGATCAAGCTGTACGCGGCGCGTGAAGCGTCCGTCGGTTACGCGTTCCCGGGTGATGACGAGGAGATGAGTCAGTTCGAAAGCTCGTTCCCGTATGCGGAGACGGAAGACCAAGTCCGCTCCATCGCTGAAATCAAAGCGGATATGGAACGGTCACGGCCGATGGATCGTCTCCTTTGTGGCGATGTCGGTTACGGTAAAACAGAAGTGGCGATTCGAGCCGCGTTCAAAGCCGTGCTCGCTGGGAAGCAAGTCGCGTTCCTCGTTCCGACGACCGTGCTGGCGCAACAGCATTACGAGACGATGCTTGAACGGTTCAGTGAATTTCCAATTAACGTCTCCGTCATGAGCCGCTTCCGCTCTAAAAGTGAGATGGCGGCGACGAAGAAAGGCTTGAAGGAAGGAACGATTGACGTCGTCGTCGGGACGCACCGCGTCTTGTCGAAAGATGTGACGTTCGCCGACCTCGGTCTCGTCATCATCGATGAAGAGCAACGGTTCGGGGTCAAACATAAAGAACGGCTCAAACAGTTGAAGACGAATATCGACGTCCTGACGCTGACGGCGACACCTATTCCGCGGACACTCCATATGTCGATGATCGGCATCCGAGACTTGTCGGTCCTCGAGACACCGCCAGAGAACCGCTACCCGGTGCAGACGTACGTCATGGAATACGATGGTATCGTCTTGCGGGAAGCACTTGAGCGCGAACTCGCGCGAGGCGGACAGGCATTCTTCCTCTACAACCGCGTCGAAGGTATCGAGCGGAAGGCAGAAGAGATTCGGGCCTTGTTACCGGAAGCACGCATTGCGACGGCACACGGTCGGATGACCGAGACCGAACTCGAGAGCCAGCTCATCAGCTTCCTTGAAGGAGAGGCGGACGTGCTCGTCTCGACGACGATCATCGAGACCGGCATCGATATCCCGAACGTGAACACACTCATCGTCCACGATGCGGACAAGATGGGGCTGTCACAGCTGTATCAGTTGCGTGGTCGCGTCGGCCGTTCCAACCGGATCGCCTACGCCTACTTCACGTATCGGAAAGACAAGCGTTTGACGGAGGTCGCGGAGAGTCGGCTACAGGCCATCAAAGAGTTCACGGAGCTCGGGAGCGGGTTCAAGATTGCGATGCGCGACTTATCGATTCGCGGCGCCGGCAATCTGCTCGGAGCCCAACAGTCCGGGTTCATCGATTCGGTCGGGTTCGACTTATACTCGCAGATGTTGTCCGAAGCCATCGAGGAACGGAAAGACCGGATGCGCGGCCAGGCGAAACAAGTCGTCTTCAAACCAGAAATCGCGTTCCAAGCGGATGCGTACATTCCGGACGACTATTTATCGGACAGCGAATTGAAAATCGAGATGTACAAACGCTTCAAGTATGTCGATACACCAGAGGCGTTGTTCGCCCTCCAGGACGAGTTGATTGAACGGTTCGGCGAATTCCCGGAACCGGTCGCGCTACTCATCCAACTGACGCGTCTGCGCATCTATGGCGAGATGGCGAAAGTGGCGCGCATCAAACAGTCGCCGGGCCGCATCGAGATGGTATTGTCGCTCGAATCAACGACGGCGCTCGATGTCCCGTCATTCATGGAATGGACGATGCCACTCGGTCGGAAACTCGGTGTCGGACAAGACAACGGCGCCCTCAAATTGTCGCTCAGTGGCCGCATGCCGGTCGTCGAACTGTTGAACGATGCCGATACGGTGCTTGAGGAGCTCGTGAAGAGGTTGGCGCATGCGGTCGCCAAGTAAGTTTGCGACCGGCGTCGTCTTATTTGCGCTCGCGGGCTATCTTTCAAAGTTCATCAGTTTCGCGTACCGAGTGCCTTACCAAAATATCGCCGGAGACTTCGGGTTGTATGCTTATCAAACCGTGTATCCGTTTGCCGCAATCGTCGCTTCGCTCGGCATGTATGCGATGCCGGTAGTGATTGCCAAAATCGGTGTCGGGGCCCATGGACCGAGGCGAAAGCTCGAGGTGTTATGGGGCAGTTTTTATGTCTTGTTCGGTCTAGCCGTCATCCTTGTCGTCACGATGTGGATGCTAGCACCGGTCATCGCTCGTCTCCTCGGGGACATGGAACTCGCACCGACGCTGCGGATCATCAGCCTGAGTTATTTACTCATGCCGGCTTTGGCCGTGCTCCGCGGTTCATTTCAGGCTGTCGATGACTTGCGGCCGAGTGCGATTTCTCAAGTGCTTGAGAACCTCGTTCGCGTCACGGTCTTACTCGTCGCCTTGTTGATTGGCGTGCGCTTCGGTCAAGACGCCTATACGCTCAGTCGATACGCGTATGGGGCGACGCTCGTCGGAGGTGTCATCGCCATCGTCATCTTGTCATTATGGGCGAAGCAGTTACGGCTCGTACCGGTACAACCCGCGACGTTGCGGTCTGTCCTTCGAATCTTACTGACGACGGGGTTTGCCGTCGGTTTCGCCTCGCTCGGAATTTTATGGATGCAACTCGTCGACTCGTTCACGATTGTCAATCTGATGGGCGGGGATTATGCGGCGAAAGTCGGGAAAGGGGTATTTGACCGAGGCTATCCGCTCGTTCAATTTGCGATTCTTTTCACGACGGCGCTCGGAATGGCAAATGTCCCGAACTTGGTGCGGCATTATCGTGCCGGTCGTATAGAAGCGACCTCTTCCGGACTCAGTTCGATGATTCGCGTGACGACAACGGTCGCTGCTGCGGCCACAATCGGCTTGATGGGTGTCATGTTCCCGTTGAATGTCGCGCTATTTGAAAACGCGGCCGGGACTACAGCGCTCGTCTTGCTCTCGACGAGTACGTTCGCCGCGTCGCTTGCCGTAGCGAGCATGACGTGTCTACAGGCGATTGACCGGGAACGCACAGCTGCTGTCGGTATGATTCTCGCCATCGGCGTGAAGCTCGGCAGCAACTTGTGGCTCGTCCCTTCCTATGGCATCGCCGGGGCTGCCCTCGGGACCTCGATTGCCTTTTTAGCGATGGCCGCGTTCAATTTCAATCGGCTCGATCAAATCATCCCGCTCGGCATGCTCCGGTTTCGACATTATGGACGTCTCGTCAAAACGGTGGCGCCGATGGGCGTCATCTTGCTCGGCTTGAACGTCGTGGCGCTGGATGGCCTGACGCATCGTCTCGATGCCCTCATCTGGCTCGTCTTCATGCTCGTGCTCGGGGCCGGCATTTATGTCTGGCGGTTATGGAAAGAACAAATTTTGACGATAGAAGAATGGGAAATGATTCCGTTCGGAGGTCGTCTCATCAATCTGCTAGAAAAAAAGGAGAACTGATATGAGTTACGGAATTACGGTCGTCGGCCTCGGGTCTGGCGAACTTGATCAACTACCGCTCGGCGTCTATCGTCATTTGAAGCAGCAACCGCTCGTTTGGTTGCGCACGAAAGAACACCCTGTCGTCAGCGAACTTGAGGCGGAAGGCGTGACGTTCGAATCGTTTGATGCGATTTACGAAGCGAGTGACACGTTCGAGGACGTCTACCGACAAATCGTTGAGACGTTGCTTGAAAAGAGTGAAGAGCTAGCCATCACCTATGCCGTACCGGGGCATCCGTTCGTGGCGGAGCGGACGGTCGAGCTGCTCGTCGAACAAGGTGCGGACGTCACGTTCCTCGGCGGTCAGAGCTTTTTGGACGCCATGTTCCAAGCCCTCCGCATCGATCCAATCAACGGCTTCCAATTACTCGATGCGACGGCGCTCGATGTCGAACGGATTCAAGTGACCCAACACGTATTGATTGGTCAAGTGTATGACGGCTTCGTGGCCGGAGACGTGAAAGTCCAATTGATGGAACGATATCCGGATGAGCATATCGTCAAACTCGTGACAGCCGCTGGGACGAAACATGAGCGGGTCAGTGAAATCCCGCTCTACGAGATGGACCGCGTGGCAGAAGTCGACAACTTGACGACGCTCTATGTGCCGCCGTTGACGGACGAGACGCATTTGGCGCGCGAATTTTCGACGTTGAAGCACATCATCGCGACGCTCCGCGGTCCGGACGGCTGCCCGTGGGACCGGAAACAGACGCATGAGTCGCTCCGAAAATATTTGCTCGAAGAAGCGTATGAATTGATTGAAGCAATCGATACGGAAGACGATGATGCGATTGTCGAAGAGCTCGGTGATGTGTTGCTCCAAGTCATGCTCCACGCCCAAATCGGAGCGGACGAAGGCTATTTTGATATCCGAGACGTCATTGGCACCGTCAGTGAGAAGATGGTCCGCCGTCATCCTCATGTGTTCGGGGATGTGAAGGTCGATGATGCCGATGAAGTGGTGACGAATTGGAATGCGATTAAACAAGTGGAAAAAGGGGAAAAGAGAAAATCGCAGCTAGATGGTGTTCTCATGACGCAACCTGGTTTGATGCGGGCCGAGCAATTGCAGAAAAAAGCTGCGCAAGTCGGTTTCGAATGGGATGATGTTCAAGGCGCGTTTGAGAAATTGGAAGAAGAACTCCACGAGTGGAGAAGTCAGCCTGAAGATGAACGAGAACTTGGCGATGTCCTCTTCTCAATCGTCAACGTGGCGCGCTATTTCAAGTTGAACGCCGAACAGGCGCTCGAACGAACCAATCAAAAATTTAAGAGACGATTCGAATACATTGAAGCGAACGGCTCCCTCGAAGAGATGACGCTCGAAGAGATGGATCGGCTCTGGGATGAAGCGAAGGAGAAGGGATTATGAGACTAGACAAGTTTTTGAAAGTATCCCGCTTGATTAAGCGGCGTACGTTGGCGAAAGAAGTCGCCGACCAAGGCCGGATTCAATTGAACGGACAAGTAGCGAAAGCGAGCACCGACGTCAAAGTCGGTGACGAGTTGCAAATTCGATTCGGGAACAAGCTCGTTACGGTCGTCATTGACTCGATTGCCGAGCATGCCCGCAAAGAGGATGCGAAAGAAATGTACCGCCTGCTCAAAGAAGAAAAGGTGAACAGTGGTACGGAAGCGTAAAAAAAAGGTATACTGAACGTAACAGGACAGGAGGAAGGTGATTCGATGAATGGACGTAACCCGATGGAACGCAAACAGCGGATTCGGGCTCTTGATGAACGGAGAGAACAGCTGGAAAAAGAACAGAACCGGCGACGTATCCATCTTCGACGCCGCCTGGCTGCGGCCTCACTTCTCTTTTTGTTAATGGTTGTCTTCATCGGTCAGAGTTACTTCTCGAAAGTCGGATATGTGTCCGAGCAAGAACGGAAACAAAATGAAGCGCAAGTCGAACTTCGGGAAACGAAGGACGAACAATCAGAACTGAAAGAGCAGGTCGAGCGTTTACAAGACGAAGAATACATCGCTAATCTAGCGCGCAACGAGCTGTTGTTCTCGAAAGATGGCGAGATTATTTTTTACTTCTCACCAGAGGAATAAGTGGGTTCGTTGACCGTTGACGAATCGACTCGTATAATTGTAGGGAATCAATCAAAAAAAGGAGTACATTATTTTATGTCAATTGAAGTAGGAAGCAAGGTACAAGGTAAGGTTACAGGGATTACGCATTTCGGAGCGTTCGTAGAACTTCCAAATGGCAAAACGGGTTTGGTGCACATCAGTGAAGTGGCAGATTCTTACGTCAAAGACATCAATGAAGTGCTAACGGTCGGTCAAGAAGTGACGGTCAAAATCTTGAACGTCGAAACAGATGGCAAAATCGGGTTGTCTATCAAAAAGGCCGTCGATCGCCCTGTCAGTGAACGTCCAGAGCGTCCAGCCGGCGAGCGTTTCTCTCGTGGCCCACGCCCAGGCGGCCCGGGTCAAGGCGGCCCACGCCCAGGTGGTCCAGGACAAGGTGGCCCACGCGGTGGCGGCGGTCCACGCGGTGGCGGTCCACGTGGCGGCGGCGGACGTCGCGAAGTACGCCGTGAGCCAGAAACGTTCGATACGTTGATGAGCAAGTTCTTGAAAGACAGCGACGAGCGCTTGACGACGTTAAAACGTCAAACCGACTCAAAACGCGGTGGACGTGGAGCCAAGCGCGGGTAACCCTTCGTAAACCATCAGCTTCTACTCGTAACGATAGACGGTCTTCCTCAAGAAGACGACGAACCACAGACTTTTATAGTCTGTGGTTTTTTTTGATTCTTTTTTTGTTATGAAAAATAACTAAAAAGGGTTGCATTTTTTCGAGGAAGCGAGCACAATAGGTAACATGAAAAAATAGTTATGTTTTATAAGTGAAAGGTGAGAATGAAGATGAATGGATGGAAACTGTGGTTGGCGGAATGGAGAAGCATCGGGAAGAACCCTCGGGTCTGGGTCCCGATTCTCGCGGTCGCACTCGTACCGCTCATGTATGCCGGGATGTTCTTATGGGCGTTTTGGGATCCGTATGGACAGATGAAAGACTTGCCGGTGGCGATCGTGAACGAAGACCAGGGAGCGACGTTCGACGGGGAGCAACTTGCCGTCGGGGACGAACTCGTTGAGAAGTTAAAGACGTCTGAGGCGTTCGAATTTATCGAGACGACGAAACAAGAAGCCGAGTCAGGGTTGAACGATCATGACTATTACATGGCGATTGAGATTCCGGCAAACTTCTCAGAAAAAGCGACGACGGCTCTCAGTGAACAACCTGAGAAGCTCGAACTCAAATATATCGCCAATGAATCGTATAACTTTTTAGCGGCTCAAATCGGCGGTTCCGCGATGGAGCAAGTGAAAGGTGAACTGTCGACCGAAGTCGCGAAACAGTACGTCAGTGCGATGCGTGACGGGATTCAAGATGCCGCTGCTGGACTCGATGAAGCGGCGGCTGGGGCGGGAAAACTGGCAGATGGATCGCAGACGGCCGAACAGGGGGCGACCCAATTGGCCGACGGGACCGCATTGCTCGCTTCAAAACAACAAGAATTGGCTGACGGGGCGAGTCGGTTGAATGAAGGTGTGGCCCAACTCGAAACAGGGACAACGGAATTGGCGAAGGGAAGCCAGCAAGTTTATGCAGGTAGCGCCGCCTTATCAGACGGGGCACGTCAAGTGAATGACGGGGCGTCTGCCCTTCAAGACGGAACGAGCCAACTTGTCGAAGGGACAGGCACGTTCGCCTCGAAGTTGGAGGAATTGCACAGCGGGACGGCTTCTCTCAATCAAGGCGTTCAACAACTCGCGGCCGGGATTCAGCGTTCGAAGGACGGCAGTGAGCAATTGAGTGCCGGTTCAAATGAATTGGCGGCCGCGATGACGGCGGCGAAAGAAGGAAATGCCGCCTTGATGGCAGGAGAGACGGAACTTGTGGCCGGGATTGGTCAGATGAAGACGGAAATGTTGGCCAGTCAAGATCAGTTGATGGCCCAGCTGTCAGCACTCGCTGAGGCAGGGCAACCTGCTTCACCAGAGATGCTACAGGCGATTGTGGCCCAATTGGCGGAAGGTCAAACAGCGACGGCAGCTGGATTCGATGCACTGTCCACGGGAGCGACGCGTGTGAAAGAAGGGCAGGCCGCGCTCGGTGACGGATTGACGCAAGCGGAGGCTGGTGCCAATGAACTCGCTTCGGGACTGGTGACGTTACGTGACGGACAAGCCGAGCTCGCAAGCGGGGCACAGGCGTTGGCGGATGGGTCGACACAAGTGGAACAAGGGGCGCAAACGGCAGCCGTGAGTTCGAAAGAGTTGGCTTCGGCAAGCAATCGCTTAAACGCCGGCGTCGGAGCGTTGAAAGACGGGACCGCCGAACTCGCGTCCGGCAGTACGCAGTTGACCGAGGCGACGGGCGCCTTGTCAGAGGGTAGTTCGAAACTCGCGGACGGGGCGAAGAGCGCCGGCGCGGGCACGAATACACTCGCGAACGGGGCTGTACGTTTGGCAGAGGGCGGTAAAGACCTTCAGACAGGTAGCGACCAGCTCGCAGACGGAGTGTCCGAACTTGCGGCTGGTAACAGCAAGTTACGGGATGCGCTCGCCGATGGGGCCGAAGCGGCCGCAATCGACATCCGAGACGATAACGTCGACATGATGGCCGGACCGGTCACGGTCGTCAACGACTCGATTCACAAAGTCCCGAACTACGGAACAGGTTTTGCACCGTACTTCATGTCACTCGGACTATTCGTCGGGGCTCTCTTGCTCTCGATTGTCTATCCGCTGTACGATCCAGCTGGAAAACCGAAACGCAGTCTGTCATGGCTCGTCTCAAAATCGGGTGTGTTGCTCGTCGTCGGATTTATTCAAGCGCTCGTCTTGGATGTGGCGATGGTCATGTTGCTCGGACTTGAAGTCGATGCACCGCTCCAGTTCTTCGGATTCAGTTGGCTCGTCAGCATCACGTTCCTTTTAATCGTGCAGCTGCTCGTCACGACGCTCGGAAATCCGGGGCGTTTCGTCGCCATCGTCTTATTGATCCTTCAATTGACGACGTCGGCTGGAACGTTCCCGCTCGAACTGATTCCGAGCGCCCTTCAACCGTTCAACGCCTGGTTACCGATGACGTATACCGTCTCGGGCTATAAAGAAATCCTGTCAGCGGACGGCTGGAGTTACTTGCAACAAGCGATCGTCTATTTGGCGTCCGTCTCGACCGCTTGCTTCTTCTTGCTCTGGGGATATTTCCGCATCGCCTGGAAGAAAAAATATCGGCTGACGACGTCAGAAGCGTGATGCACAACGAACTGAAAATCGTGTATAGTGGATAAGACGACACTATACACGATTTTTTTGTGAAAAAACTTTTAAAAAAGAATTGACACTGACGTGGGTACTGGTTATTATAGAAAATGTGCTTAGGACACAACAATAACATGGCGGTGTAGCTCAGCTGGCTAGAGCGTACGGTTCATACCCGTGAGGTCGTGGGTTCGACTCCCTCCGCCGCTACCATTTTATTTAGGCCCGTTGGTCAAGCGGTTAAGACACCGCCCTTTCACGGCGGTAACACGGGTTCGAATCCCGTACGGGTCACTTACCTAAGCGAAAAGAAGCCATCTCACTCGAGATGGCTTCTTTTGTTATATCAAGGAGGCGGACGGATGACGAAAGTATTGGTTGCCGTGTCCGGTGGGGTCGATTCGATCGTCTTATTGGATCGAGTCATTCGAACCGGTATGGAAGTGGGCGTGGCCCATGTCCATCATGGGTTACGTCCCGAATCGGACGAGGAATATCGGTTCGTGCAATGTCTCGCCGCATCCTATGGGGTTCCATTTCACGGAAAGCGACTCACTTTTCCGGATGGCGGTTCGCAGGCGAGTTACCGGACGGCACGATATGCGTTCTTTGAACAGGTTATGCAGAAGTTCGGCTATACACAACTGATGACGGCCCATCACGCGGACGACCAACTCGAGACCGTCCTCATCCAACTGCAGCGTAACGTCATCGAAGTGACGGGAATTCCCGAGCGTCGTCCGTTCGCAGGAGGAGAACTCGTTCGTCCGCTCTTATCGGAACCGAAGCGGGAATTGATTGCCTATGCCAAACGATACGGACTTGAATGGAGAGAAGATGCGAGCAACGCCACGACCGAATATTTGCGCAATCAAGTGCGGCATCAGATCGTGCCCCAGCTCCTCGCGTCGCAACCGGATCTTGTTCAAGTTGTGAGCGAAACAGCTCGGCATCAACGCGAACTGTGGCGGACCCGCTACCGACAGATGGAGAATTGGATCCAGGACAACGTGCGGCTCGAGATGAAAGCGTTTCACGTGAAATTGGATAACTTAATGTGTCTAAATCCTGTCGAACGATACACCGTCGGGCGCCTGCTATCAATGCGCTACGGGGTAGAGGTGGGGACCGCGATCGACCGTCTGTTAACGAGTGCCCAAGGTTCTGGCCACTTCGACTTAGAGGGGCCATGGGGCCTGCGGAAACAAGACGGGCTCTTATCGTTACAGGCAACTGGTCAATCGCTCCTAGCCCCACACAAACAAGTGGTAACGACCTTCCCAGCACATGTAGTGTTCGGGACTTCGTTATTCTCACTAGACGTTGAGGATGATACGGAAGGCATCCCGCTCGAGGCAATCGAGTTGCCGTTGATTATCCGCTCTGTCGAGGCTGGGGACGCGATGAAACTGTCCATCGGGACGAAAAAAGTCGCCCGCATCTTCATTGACGCGAAGATTCCGCGAGAAAAACGGCCATTCGTCCCATTGGTAGTTGACGCAACGGGACGGATTATCGCTATAGTAGGGGTAAGAGTTTCCGATTTTCCGGATAAGTCGGGTGCGATGTGCCCACGATTAATGGTAAAATGATGATTGTGTCGGATAAGAAAGAGGAGGATTTTAAGATGTCATTAATGAACGATATGGAGAAAGTACTGATTTCAAGCGAAGAAATTCAAGGTAAAGTGAAAGAACTCGCTACAACACTTAGCGAAGAATATAAAGAAGAGTTTCCACTCCTCGTCTGCGTGTTAAAAGGTGCGATGCCATTCATGTCAGACCTCGTCAAAGAAATGGACATCCATTTAGAAATGGATTTCATGGACGTGTCGACGTACCATGGCGGAACGTCATCGACGGGTGAAGTTAAAATTGAGAAAGATTTAAATACATCTGTAGAAGGACGCGACATCTTGATTGTAGAAGATATCATTGATAGTGGACTTACGCTCGGCTATCTCGTCGACTTGCTCAAGTACCGCAAAGCCAAATCGGTTAAAATCGTGACGCTTCTCGATAAACCGACGGGCCGCAAGAACGGATTGTCGGCAGATTATAGCGGTTTCGTTATTCCGCACGAGTTTGTTGTCGGCTATGGTCTCGATTACGAAGAGAAATATCGTAACCTTCCGTACGTCGGTGTGCTCAAGCCGAGCATTTACGGGGGCTAACGTTTTTCTTTTGAAAATGCGTCGTGTTAAGATAAAAGAAATACCCAAAGTATACACATATACTGAATGGGCGAGAACATCGTTTCTCGGAATAGGAGGCAGAGAATGAATCGTGCAGTGAAAAACACCTTAGTTTTCGGTGTGATTTTCCTAGCCTTGATCTTGTTCCTTCAATATTTACAAAACCCGAATAGCCAGAGCGAGACGCTTACGTATTCGAAGTTCTTGGAATATGTGGAAGAAGGTCGGATTGAAACGGCAACCGTACAAGAAATTCCGGGAGCCATCTCAATTACAGGAGATCTAACAGGAGACGAAGATCAGCGTTTTGAAACGAATATCCCGGCCAACGAGGCCGAATACGCCGAAGTGCTCTCGTCGCTTCGCGCGGATACCGACATCCAAATCGAAGAAGCAGAGTCGAGTGGTAGCTGGTTCAGCATCGTATTCGCGATCTTACCGTTCATCATCATCTTCATCTTATTCTTCTTCTTGCTCAACCAAGCCCAAGGTGGCGGCGGTGGCGGTCGTGTGATGAACTTCGGGAAATCGAAGGCCAAACTATACGACCAAGAGAAGCGCCGTGTGACGTTTAAAGACGTCGCCGGAGCAGACGAAGAAAAACAAGAGCTCATCGAAGTCGTTGAATTCTTGAAAGACCCACGTAAGTTCTCGAAACTCGGGGCACGGATTCCGAAAGGTGTCTTGCTCGTCGGTCCTCCGGGAACAGGTAAAACATTGCTCGCTCGTGCAGCTGCAGGAGAAGCCGGTGTACCGTTCTTCTCAAACTCAGGTTCTGATTTCGTCGAAATGTTCGTCGGTGTCGGGGCGTCACGTGTTCGTGACTTGTTCGAGAATGCGAAAAAGAACGCACCGTGTATCATCTTCATCGATGAAATTGATGCGGTCGGACGCCAGCGTGGTGCCGGTCTTGGTGGTGGCCATGACGAGCGTGAGCAAACGCTTAACCAATTGCTTGTTGAGATGGATGGATTCAGTGACAACGAGGGCATCATCATGATTGCCGCGACAAACCGTCCGGATATTCTTGACCCAGCCTTGCTTCGTCCAGGTCGTTTCGACCGTCAAATCACGGTTGATCGTCCAGATGTCAAAGGGCGTGAAGAAGTCCTTAAAGTTCATGCGCGCAACAAACCGCTCGATTCGACAGTCGACTTGAAGTCGATTGCGCAGCGGACGCCTGGGTTCTCAGGTGCCGACCTTGAAAACTTATTGAACGAAGCAGCGCTCGTCGCAGCCCGGTCTGACCGTTCAGCGGTATCAGTCGTGGATGTCGAGGAAGCGATTGACCGCGTCATCGCTGGTCCTTCTAAGAAGAGCCGTGTCATCTCGGAGAAAGAACGACAAATCGTCGCCTATCATGAAGCAGGTCATACGATTATCGGGATTGAACTTGAGAATGCAGATGAAGTGCATAAAGTGACAATCGTTCCTCGCGGTAACGCAGGCGGTTATGTCGTCATGCTTCCAAAAGAAGATCGCTACTTCATGACGAAACCTGAGCTTGAAGATAAAATCGTCGGTCTCCTCGGGGGCCGTGTGGCGGAAGACGTCATCTTCGGTGAAGTGTCAACAGGAGCCAGCAATGACTTCCAACGTGCGACTGGTATCGCGCGGAAGATGGTCATGGATTACGGGATGAGCGACAAGCTCGGACCGCTCCAACTTGGATCGAACCATGGGGGACAAGTCTTCCTCGGCCGTGATTTCCAAACGGAACAAAACTACTCGGATGCGATTGCACAAGATATCGACCTCGAAATCCGGGATATCATCAACCGTTGTTACGCGAAAGCGAAACAAATCTTGACGGATCGTAAAGACGATCTCGAACTCGTCGCGAAGACGTTGCTCGAAGTTGAGACGCTCGATTCGAAACAGATTCGTCACTTGATTAAGACGCGCGAATATCTTCCACACGAACCGGAAGAGCCGTCTGAACCATCGAAAGATGATGCAAGCGACGAAGCGAAAAAAGATGAGGCGGCCGTCAAGCACGGACAAGTCATCGATCAGCCTGGAGTCGTTCAAGAAGCGAAGCCTGACGTGGTCCCTGAAGGCGATAAGCCGGAAGCGACGCCGACGGAACGCCCGAATAACGAATCACGCTAAGTTTAAGAGACGAATGCCCTAAACAAGGCATTCGTCTTTTTTCGTGTTATAATTCGAGCGAACTGTAATTGACAACAAAGTGAGGAACGCTATCATGATTTTAGTGATTGATGTTGGGAATACAAATATTGTCCTTGGGATGTATGACGGCGAGACGCTCGTCCATCATTGGCGCATCTCGACAGACCGTACGAAAACAACCGATGAATACGGCATGCTCGTGAAATCACTGTTCGATCATTCGAACGTCTCGTTCGATCAGATTGACGGCGTGATTCTGTCTTCGGTCGTTCCACCGGTCATCTTTCCGCTCGAACAGATGTCGCAACGTTATTTTAATGTCCGGCCGATTGTCGTCGGTCCCGGCGTGAAAACCGGTCTCGACATTCATGTCGATAATCCGCGCGAAGTCGGTGCAGACCGCATCGTCAACGCGGTCGCTGGAATTGCCAAATATGATGGACCGCTCATCATCGTCGATTTCGGAACGGCGACGACGTACTGCTATATTGATGAGAACCGCCGTTATCACGGAGGCATCATTTCACCGGGGATCATGATTTCGGTCGAGGCGCTCTATCAACGGGCGGCCAAGTTGCCGCGCATCGAGCTCGCGACACCACCTACGGTCGTTGGGAAAAATACAATTCAAGCGATGCAGTCCGGGACGTATTACGGCTATGTCGCACAAGTCGACGGGATTGTCGGTCGTATGAAGCGTGAAGTCGGAGAAGCGACTGTGATCGCCACAGGCGGTCTCGCGCGTTTGATTAGCGAGCATGCAGAGACGATTGATGTCGTCGATTCATTTTTGACGCTCGATGGGCTTCGTCTCATCTATGAGCGCAACCAGAAATAAACTTAAAGGAGTTACTCGATATGATTCAACCAGAACAACAAGCATTACTTGACCAAATGAAAGCCGATTATCTTGTCCGTGCCCTCGGGTTCAACGGGGAAGTCCGCGCGTTTGCCGTCCGGACGACGAAAACAATCTTTGAAACGCAACTCCGTCACC
This sequence comes from Exiguobacterium sp. s149, assembly GCF_018618395.1. NCBI lineage: Bacteria > Bacillati > Bacillota > Bacilli > Caryophanales > Exiguobacterium > Exiguobacterium sp. s149. Next base: position 9,315 of record NZ_JACSLZ010000016.1, on the reverse strand, counting down.
AGACGACACCGGTCGCTTCAGCAGCGCTCGGACGCACGATGACGATTGGGACGATGATCGGTGCGATGCAAAAAGGCGCCGCTCGCGTGACGCTCAAAGTCGAAGGCGATGGACCGATTGGGAAAATCATCGTCGATGCTGATACGGCGGGAGACGTGCGCGGTTACGTGTCACATCCTCGTGTCGAAGGCGGCACGTTTGTGAATGATCACGGTTTGACGAAGTTGAAAGTCGGTGAAGCCGTCGGACGCGGGACGATTTCGGTGATTAAAGACCTCGGTTTGAAAGATTTTGTCGGCGGCTCGTCTGAGATTCAAACGGGTGAGATTAGCGAAGACTTCACGTACTACTTCGCGACGTCAGAACAAGTGCCGTCAGTCGTTGGTGCGGGTGTGCTCGTCCTCCCGGAAGATGAATCGATTCTTGCGGCTGGTGGCATTATCGTTCAATTGATGCCGGATGCGTCAGAAGAGACGATTCAAGCGCTTGAACAGGCGCTCAAGACGTTCCCACCGGTGTCGGTCCTCATCGGGGAAGAGAAAACGCCAGAAGAAATGCTGCAGATGCTCCTTGGCGACAGCCTCGAAGTGTTGGATCAAAAACCGGTCCAATTTAATTGCACATGTAGCCGCGACCGTATGGAGAGCGCGATTATCGGACTCGGTGCCGAAGAGATTCGTCACATGATTGAAGAAGATGGCGGCGCTGAAGCGGTTTGTCATTTCTGTGGCGAGAAATACCACTTCTCGGCGGAACAGTTAGAAACGATGAAACAACAAGCACGCTGACCGCTTTGCTCCAAATTGCATATTTTGAATCTGATAGGGTATGATTACAATATCGGAATAGTCGGAATTATGGAGGAGGAAATGAAATGCGTATCGTAGATTCAGTAACAGACCTGATTGGAAAGACACCGATTGTGAAGTTGAATGGATTGACTGGCGCTGAAGATGCCACGGTTTACTTAAAATTGGAGTATATGAACCCAGGCTCTAGCGTAAAAGACCGGATTGCGCTCGCGATGATTGAAGCGGCGGAACGAGAAGGGGTCTTGAAGCCAGGAGATACGATTATCGAACCGACCAGTGGGAACACAGGGATTGGTCTTGCCATGGTCAGTGCGGCCAAAGGCTATAAAGCGATTTTGGTCATGCCGGAAACGATGAGCATGGAACGTCGCAATCTGCTTCGTGGCTACGGTGCGGAACTCATTTTGACGCCGGGTCCTGAAGGGATGGGCGGAGCGATTCGTCGTGCGACGGAAGAGGCTGAACAAAACGGTTATTTCCTCCCGCAGCAATTTAACAATGAAGCCAACCCGAACGTGCACGAGATGACGACGGGACCTGAAATCGTCGACGCATTCGATGCGTCAGGCCTCCAAGTCGATGCGTTCATCGCCGGCGTCGGGACAGGTGGAACGATTACGGGAGCGGGTAAAGTGTTGAAAGCCCACTATCCGAACGTACAAATCCTAGCGGTCGAACCGGTCGATTCACCGGTTTTATCGGGCGGTAAACCAGGCCCGCATAAAATCCAAGGCATCGGGGCCGGGTTCATCCCGTCGATTCTCGATACGGAGATTTATGAAGGTGTCCTTCAAATCACGACCGATCAGGCGTTCGAATACGCACGTCTTGCGGCCAAAACGAACGGCGTGCTCGGAGGCATCTCGTCTGGGGCGGCGATCGCTGCCGCTGTCGATACGGCGAAACGTCTCGGCAAAGGGAAAAACGTGCTGGCGATTATCCCATCAAACGGAGAACGCTACCTCAGCACACCGCTCTATCAATTCGATGAAGAATCAGATAGCGTACGCTCGTAAACAAACGGCAGTTACCGGGAGACAACTTCTTTCGGTAACTGCCTTTTCTTGTGTACAATTAAAGGCATGAATCAGTGGAACGGGGGAATGTGGCGTGAGACAAACAGCGTTCAAAACCATGCGCATGACAAAAGAGAAAATGTACGACACGTATATGACATTGACGGAAGGGGAGAAGCACTACGCGTGGTTAGAGAGTGGACGCGTCGGCCGCTATACGATGGCCGGGATTGAACCGTTCGCTACGCTTCACGTGAAAGATGGGGTCGGAACGTTCGCTACATCAGATGCGACGGAAACACTGTACGGTGAGCCGCTCGACATCGTCGAAACAATCCGGACCCGGTACGCTACCGAGCGACCGGCTGGCGCTCCCCCGTTTTTTGGCGGGATGATCGGTTATGTGAGCTATGACGTGGCCCGAACGCTCGAACGGTTACCACGGCAGGCAGCGGACGATTTGGCGACACCGGATGTCTCCTTCTTACTGTTCGATGAAGTGGCGGTCTTCGATGAAGAAGAATCGCTCTTATATATGCTCGTCACGGCGGACGACCAGGTAGAGGTGAAACTCGATCGCTTTGCCGCCCTTTGGCACACCGAGACGCACTATGCGTTCCCGCCGGTCGCAAGCGGGACGCTCGAACGTTCACGCTCGCTGTCACAAGAGAAGTTCGTGACGGCGGTGCAAAAGATTCAAGACTATATCGTCGAGGGTGATGTGTTTCAGGTGAACTTGAGCGTGCGGCAATCGGAACCGTTGCTCGCGCATCCACGTCACATCTACGACACGCTCCGGAAAGTGAACCCGTCACCGTATATGGGTTATTTCGCTGACGACTCGCTTACGATGGTGTCGGCTTCACCGGAACTGTTGCTCGAGAAACATGGCGCCGCCATCTCGACCCGTCCGATCGCCGGAACGAGACCGCGAGGCCGGGATGAGGCGGAAGATCTGGAACTGGCTCGGACGCTGCTCGACAATGAGAAAGAGCGGGCCGAACACGTCATGCTCGTTGACCTTGAACGAAACGACTTGGGCAAAGTCGCGGCTTACGGGACAGTGCATGTCGATGAGCTGATGGTCATCGAGAAATACTCGCACGTCCAACATATCGTCTCGAACGTGCGCGGTTTGATGCGGGACGGCGTATCGGGAGCCGAAGCACTTGGCGCGATGTTCCCGGGCGGCACCATCACCGGGGCGCCGAAAATCCGGACGATGGAAGTCATCGAGGAACTCGAACCGGTCCGGCGTGGGATTTACACCGGCTCATACGGATGGCTTAGTTGGGATGATGACCTCGTGTTCAACATCACGATTCGGACGATGGTCGTGAAGGACGGAATCGCCCATGTTCAGGCTGGTGCCGGGATTGTGATTGATTCGGATCCTGAAGCGGAGTACGCCGAATCACTTTCCAAGGCGAAAGCGCTATGGACGGCGAAAGAAATGACGGAGGCGACGGTATGATTTTACTCATCGATAACTATGACTCGTTCACATACAATTTAGTTCAATACTTTGGGGAGCTCGGTGAACAACTCGTCGTCCGTCGTAACGATGACATCACGATCGAGGAAATTGAAGCGCTCGCCCCAAGTTATCTCGTCATTTCGCCTGGTCCGTGCACACCGAGTGAGGCGGGTATCAGCATCGATGCGATTCAGGCGTTTGCCGGTCGCATCCCGATTCTTGGCGTTTGTCTAGGACATCAAGCGATTGCTCAAGCGTTCGGCGGAAAAGTCGTCCATGCCGAGCGGCTCATGCATGGTAAGACGTCAGCGATTCAACATGACGGAAACACGCTGTTTAACGGCATCCCGCAACAGACAATCGTGACACGCTACCATTCGCTCGCGGTCGAACGAGATGCGTTACCGTCGTGCTTGAAAGTCACGGCCGAGACGAGCCTAGGAGAAATTATGGCACTCCGGCATGAAACGTTACCGATTGAAGGGGTCCAGTTTCATCCGGAAGCGATTTTGACAGAACACGGCAAAGACATGATTCGTAATTTCGTCGAGGTGTATCGTCATGTGGCTTTGGCATAACGGCGAACTAAGGGGCAGCTCTGAAGTAACGATTCCGATTGAAGATCACGGATTTTTATATGGGATGGGCCTATTCGAGACGTTTCGAACGTTCAATGGCATCCCATTCTTGTTTGATTTTCACTGGGAACGTCTCGAGAAGAGCTTAGCGGAACTATGGATTGATTTACCGTATACGAAACAAGAGATGGAGCAGGCGATTCAAGACGTCGTTCGTCAAAACGGGACCCCGAACCTGTATGTGCGCTTGAACGTGTCCGCGGGGGTGGCGCCACTTGGACTCTATGACGGACGCTACACGCATCCGAACGTGACGCTACTCGTCAAACCGCTGCCGGAGTCGTTTCAACCCGTCGAAAAACGGTTGGAAGCCATTCCGTTTCCAAGAAGTCGGCCCGAAGCTTCATTCCGCTTAAAATCCCATCATTATATGAACAATATATTAGGGAAGCGCATGCTCGTTGATCGGGAGGCGGAAGGGCTGTTCGCCGATGACTCAGGACATGTCGTAGAAGGGCTTGTCTCGAATATCTTCTGGGTCGAAGCTGACCAACTTTGGACGACGCCGCTCGCGACAGGACCTCTGGCTGGGGTCACGCGACGTTGGGTGATGGATACGTTTGATGTGAAGGAACGTGATGTGACGTTTGCGGAACTTACACAGGCAGACGAGATTTGGTTGACCAATTCGGTTCAACAGATTGCTCCGGTCACAGACTATGCCGGGAACAGCTATCCAGGAAAAGACGGGGCAAAATTTAAAGCATGTTGGTCTGTCTTGTTGCATGCGATTGAGAGGGAAGAAACGCGATGACAAAAATCATGGGAATTTTAAATGTGACACCGGATTCGTTTTCGGACGGAGGACGATATACGGCGCTCGAACAGGCGGTCGCTCACGCCAAGCAACTCGTTCAAGACGGAGCGGACGCGATTGATATCGGCGGGGAATCGACACGTCCGGGAGCCCGGTTCGTCTCGGTGGAAGAAGAAATCGAGCGAGTCGTTCCTGTCATTCGTCAACTGAAGCAAGAGCTCGACGTGCTCATCTCGATCGATACGTACAAACCGGTGGTGGCAAAGGCGGCATTAGAAGCCGGGGCAGATATCATCAATGACGTCTGGGGCTCGAAGTGGGGCGATCAATCGATGGCACAAGTGGCAAGGGCGTTTAACGTTCCCATCATCTTGATGCACAATCGCGACAATCGAAATTATAGCCATTTCATTGAGGAGGTCGTCGGTGACTTGTACGAATCGATTGAAATCGCCCAAGCGGCCGGTGTGCCGGATGAGATGATTTGGTTAGACCCGGGAATCGGCTTTGCGAAAGACTATGCGCAAAACATGGAGTTGATGAATCGACTCGACGTGATCACGAACCTCGGTTATCCGGTGTTACTCGGAACGTCGCGGAAATCATTTATTGGGCAAGCGCTTGATTTACCGACTGAAGAACGACTAGAAGGGACACTGGCGACGACGTGTCTAGGCATCATGAAAGGCTGTGCGTGGATTCGGGTCCATGACGTAAGAGAGAATAAACGAGCGTCACTCATGATGGACGCGATGCTGGGAGGCGGACAAATTGGATAAGATGTTTGTGAATGGGATGCGTTTCTATGGCTATCACGGTGTGTTTGAAGAAGAGAATCGACTCGGTCAACGCTTTAACATCGATTTGATGTGTGAGTTGGATTTGGCGCCGGCGGGACAATCGGACGATTTATCAGACGGAGTCAGTTATGCGGGTCTCTATCAATTGACGGAAGAGATCGTCACCGGTGAGCCGGTCAATCTGCTCGAGGCGCTGGGTGAACGCATCACGAAGGCTGTCTTGGCCCACAGTGACAAAATTCAAAGCGTCACCGTCAAAGTCATCAAGCCGGACCCGCCCATCCCGGGTCATTATGACTCGGTCGCGATCGAGATGACACGGAGACGGAACGTATGATGTACGTAGCGTTGGGATCGAACATTGGGGAGCGTGCCAACTATCTAGCAGAAGCGATTCAAGCGATGGCGGTAAACGGTCTTCAGGTAACGAAAGAGTCATCCGTATATGAGACGGCACCGGTCGGATACACAGATCAGCCATCCTTCTATAATATGGTCGTCGAAGTCGAGCCGTCCCTTTCTGCGGAAGCGGCCTTGCTTCAACTCCAACAGATTGAACGGGACCTAGGGAGAGAACGACTATTCAAGAATGGACCGCGTACAATCGACCTTGACATCTTGGTCTATAACAGCGAAGATATACAATCGAAGCAGTTAACTGTTCCGCATCCACGGATGCATGAACGCGCTTTTGTCCTTGCCCCGTTCGCGGAGATTGCTCCGGCGGTCGAGGTAAAGGGAATGACGGTGCGGGCATGGCTAGAAGCCCTTCCTGCGTCGGAACGACAAGATGTCGTCCGTCTCGGACCGTTACAATCATTGGTCAGCTCGGTTTAACGTTAGCAAAGGAAGTGGAGAAGTGTCAGGGTTCAAGATTGGTAACATCGATATAAAGAACCGCGCCGTCCTTGCCCCGATGGCCGGAGTGACAAACCCTGCGTTTCGTTTGATCGCGAAAGAATTCGGCGCGGGACTCGTCTGTGCGGAAATGGTCAGCGATAAAGGGATTTTATTGGAGAATGCAAGAACGCTCCGGATGCTGTACGTCGATGAACGGGAAAAACCGCTCAGCCTTCAGATTTTCGGAGGTTCGAAAGACACACTCGTCAGAGCGGCCCAGTACGTGGATCAAAACACGAATGCGGACATCATCGATATCAATATGGGTTGCCCAGTCCCGAAAGTCACGAAGTGTGAGGCGGGTGCCAAATGGTTGCTCGACCCGGACAAAGTTTACGAGATGGTGAACGCCGTCTCGAATGCGGTCGATAAGCCGGTCACGGTCAAAATGCGCCTCGGTTGGGACGAAGACCATATTTATATTCTCGACAATGTTCGGGCGGCTCAATCTGGCGGAGCGGCGGCGATTGCGATTCATGGTCGTACGCGGTCTCAACAATATGAAGGAACCGCAAACTGGGATTGGATTGGCGAAGCCAAGAAGATTGCGACAGTTCCGATTATCGGTAACGGCGATATCTCGACACCACAAGAAGCAAAACATGCGATTGATCATTATGGTGTCGATGCTGTCATGATCGGACGGGCAGCGCTCGGTAACCCATGGATGCTGTATCAAACGGTGCAGTATTTGGAGACTGGTGAACTTCCGCCAGAACCAGCGGCGCGTGAAAAGATCGACATCTGTATGTTGCATCTCGATCGCTTGATTGCCATCAAAGGAGAAGTAACCGCCGTTCGCGAGATGCGTCAACATGCGGCATGGTACTTGAAAGGGTTGAAAGGCAGCGGCCCGGTTCGGAAGCAAATCAACGAAACGGAATCGCGAGATGCGTTTGGCATCGTGTTGTATCATTTTGTGGAACAGCTCGAGCGACACATGCAAGAAGTGTGAACTAGTGAAAAAAATTGATTTGTGGTAAGCTTGTTTGGCGAAAAAGTGAACCACACAAGCAAACGGTTTAGGCTGTGCTGTTGGCCGTGAGGCTGACAGTTTTTTATTAGGAACATCCCCAATACGTATAGAGGAGTGAATGGAGTAGTGAGTCACGAGTTGGAAATGAATGATCAAATGCAGGTTCGGTTTGAAAAAATGACCGAGATGCGTGAACAAGGGCTTGACCCGTTCGGACGTCGGTTCGAACGTTCTGCCCACGCCGGTGAATTACATGAACAATATGAGGCGATTGAAAAAGAAGCCTTGGCCGAACAAGACGTCGAAGTGACGCTTGCCGGACGAATCATGACGAAACGTGGAAAAGGGAAAGTCTTCTTTGCCCACATCCAAGACGTCACAGGACAAATCCAAATCTATGTGCGTAAAAATGACGTAGGTGACGAACCGTTCGATTTATTTAAGTCATCTGACCTTGGTGACATCGTCGGGGTGAAAGGGAAGCTGTTCAAGACGAACGTCGGCGAATTGTCGATTCATGTTGAAGAGTTCGAACTCTTAACAAAAGCACTTCGTCCGCTTCCTGATAAATACCATGGCTTAAAAGATGTTGAGCAACGCTATCGTCAACGTTATTTGGATTTAATTACGAATAACGATTCGCGTCAAACGTTTATTCTGCGTAGCCGGATTATCTCGGAAATTCGGAATTTCTTGAACCATCGCGGTTACTTGGAAGTCGAAACGCCGATGTTGCATACAATCGCAGGTGGAGCGGCGGCCCGTCCGTTCTTGACGCACCATAATGCACTTGATATGGAGTTATATATGCGGATCGCCATCGAGCTTCATTTGAAACGCTTGATTGTCGGTGGTCTCGAGCGCGTGTATGAGATTGGCCGTGTCTTCCGTAACGAGGGGATCTCAACACGTCATAACCCAGAGTTCACGATGATTGAATTGTATGAAGCGTATGCGGACTATAATGACATCATGGATTTGACAGAAGAACTCGTAGCTCACGTAGCCCAAGAAGTTCTTGGCACGACGGACGTTCAGTATGGAGAAGATACGATTCATTTGGCTGTCGGTTGGAAACGTGCGCACATGGTCGACTTGGTTAAAGAAGAAACAGGCGTCGATTTCTGGCAACAGATGTCTGATGAAGATGCACGTGCGCTTGCAAAAGAGCACGGTGTCGAGATTCAAGACCATATGACATTCGGTCACATCGTCAATGAATTCTTTGAGCAGAAAGTTGAAGAAACATTGTTACAACCGACGTTTGTCACAGGTCATCCTGTCGAAGTATCGCCATTGGCGAAAAAGAACGATACAGATCCACGCTTCACGGATCGATTTGAATTGTTCATCGTTCGTCGTGAACATGCTAACGCCTTCACGGAATTGAATGATCCGATTGATCAGCGTGAGCGTTTCGAAGCTCAACTTCTTGAGAAAGAAGCAGGGAATGACGAAGCCCATGAATTGGACAACGATTTCCTTGAGGCACTCGAATACGGAATGCCACCAACGGGCGGTCTTGGAATCGGAATCGATCGCCTCGTCATGTTGTTGACGAATGCACCATCGATTCGTGATGTTCTATTGTTCCCGACGATGAGACACCAACAGTAAAGAATCGTTTTAACCTCTCGCTCTTACGGGCGAGAGGTTTTTCTATAGAGAATGTTGCTGATTTAAAGAGGATAAAAACTTTTTTAGAAAAACTTTTGCAAAAAGTCTTGCGTTCTATTTAGGGATGCGGTAAAGTAATAAACGTTGCCGCTGATGGCAGCGGAAAAGGATAAAAAAAGTGGTTGACAACTGTGTCGATGACTTGTATTATTTTAAGAGTCGCCAATGAGCGACAGACGAACTTTGAAAACTGAACGATGAGGCAAAAAAAGTTTTACAATGTTTGAATGAAGCGCAAGCTTCGTCATTTTTAAAGAGCTAT
>NZ_JACSLZ010000015.1:0-47354 GCF_018618395.1 Exiguobacterium sp. s149 | reverse complement strand
AATTAGGCTACCTCACACCGATAAAATATGGTGTGGTGGCAGCCTAATAAGGTGTTTTTATTAGTGTCTCATATAGCTAGGTCAGTCTAAACACCATCTTTTTTTAGAAATATCGTTTGCGCCACAAAATGTAAAACGCGAGGCTTGAGAATCCGATCATCATCGTGATGGCGAACACGAAGCCAATCGGTTGGCCTTCCCACGGCACTTGGACGTTCATCCCGAATATCCCGGAAATCATCGTCGGGATACTGAGTACAATCGTGATCGAAGCCAAGAACTTCATCACGAAGTTGACGTTGTTCGAGATAATCGAACCGAAGGCGTCCATCTTGATGCTGATGATATCGTTATAAATCGACGCCATCTCCATCGCCTGGCGGTGCTCGACGAACACGTCCTCGAGCAGTTCCTCGTCTTCCTCGTGCTTCTCGAGACTCGGTGTCTTGACGATGCGGTCGAGGACGCTGTCGTTCGCTTTGAGCGACGTCATGAAGTAGACGAGCGACTTCTGTAAGTTCATCAATTGAAAGATTTCCTGATTTCGCATCGAACGTTGCAACTCTTGCTCGAGCTCGTCCATGCGCCGATCGATTTGGCGAAGGAAGCGCAAGTACGTCATGCTGACTCGGTGCAAAATCTGAAAGACGAACCGGCTCCGATAGTTCGTCCGGAACAGACGGGCTTTTCCGTTGGCGAACAAATTGAGCACGTCGAGGTCACGCGAACAGACGGTAATGAAATGGCGTCCGGTGACGATAATCCCGAGTGGAATCGTATTATAAGTGCGTCCCGTGTCGTCTTCTTCGACGTAAGGGACGTCGATGATCATGAGGAGACCCTCATCATCTTTTTCAAATCGTGGTTTTTCTTCAATATCAAGCGGGTCATAAACGAAATCTTCAGGAATGCCGGAGGCAGCGATGACTTGATCGGCCTCGTCTTTCGTCGGGTTGACGAGTTGAATCCAGCTCCCTTTGTCAAAGTCTTCGATTTCGTCGACACGCCCAGATGCGTCGGTACGGTAAATCGTTAGCATAATGTTCCTCCTACCTTAGCTCAACCTAATTATAGGTAGGCGAATGAGAGAGTGCAATCGGAAAAAGAGGAGTTTTTTTGTTTTTTCTCGAAAACATGCTACAGTGGGTAGGAATGTTAGTAGGATTGAGGTAAAGGAGGGATGGAGTTGTCACAAACGCCCCATAATGCTCTGTTTAACGAAGAAAAGTTGGCGGAGCTCCATCAAATCGCTAGCGGAAATAAAGATTTCTTGAAAAAGATTGCCGAGACATATATCCGTCAATTCGAGACGAAGTTCCCTGAATTGAGACGTATGGTGACGCAACGGAACCATGAACAAATCGAACAGCTCGCCCACTTGTTGAAAGGGGCCTCTTATTCGGTCGGACTCGATGAGACGGCCGCACGTTTCCATCAGCTCGAAGTCGCAGGGGAGACGAACGAGACCGAAAACCTTGAACCGATTCTCGACGACATCGAGGCCGATATGCGACGCTTCGATGAGGAATGGGATGCGCGATTAAATAAATTTTCATAAAAAAACGGGATTTCGCCATGAGGCGACGTCCCGTTTTCTTGGTTTAGGCTAAAAATTCGTCGAGGGTGGCAATCAAGATGCCGATCTCCGGCTTCGTGATTTGAGCGTTTGCCCCGACCGCGTCGCCTTTATGTTTCAAATCGTCCGAGATGAGCGACGAGAAGATGACGATTGGCAAGTCGGCGAAACGATCCATGTCGCGGAGTCGTTTCGTCAAATGCAGCCCGTCCATTTGCGGCATCTCGATATCGGTGATGAGCAAGTCACATTGGACATCGCTCTGTTCGAACGCATCAAGCGCTTCCTTCCCGTTGTTGAAGATGGTCGTGTTGAAATAGCCGGCGTCATCGAGCGTATCGATGATAAGCGTCCGCAGCATCTCCGAGTCCTCGGCGATCCAGACATGTTTGTTCGAGCGCTCCCGGGCACCGAGACGTTTGACCGACTCGCGGGCCATGATGTCCTTACGGGACAGCTCGAGGGCGATGCGCTCGTAGTCGAGGAGGATAATCATTTGGTCGCCGGTCTTGACGACCCCGTTCGTGATGCCTTGCATGCCGCGCGCGAGATCGGACGGCGTGTCAATCTGTTCCCATGAGATGCGTTTAATCTCCGTCACTTGATCGACGCGGAGCACCGATTTCTCTCCGTTGAACTCACAGACGATCAAGCGATCATTGTCCCCGACGTCACGCGGATGTCCGATGACCATCGGTAAATCGATGACGGTCATGACTTCACCGCGGAGCTCAATCAATCCCATGATCGCTTCCGGAGTGCCCGGGAGCGGAGTGAGGGGAAGCATCGTGATAATCTCACGTACCTTCATGACGTTAATCCCGAAAATGAACGGGCCTGACTGGAAAATGACGATCTCTAATTCGTTCGTGCCTGCCTCAAGTAAAATATTATGATCCATGCTCACTGGTGGTCCCTCCTAGTTCACGTACTCTCATCTCTTCTATCGGTCGATTTGATGAACATCTTCAGTTGAAAGTGGCAAAGTCGAGGCGGAATTGACAAAAAATTGACGCGTAACCGTTTACATTACATAAACTGAATCTTTATAGTTGTTCAACCGATTTGATTTTGCATACAATGGGGGTGGCAACGAGATATCAAAGCTTACTCAGGAGGCAGATAGAGATTATGAGTATGAACACGTATCCATATTTAATTAATGGACAATGGCAGGAATCAACAACGAACGAAACAATCGAACTCGTTTCACCTTATACAGATGAAATCGTCGGGCACGTCCAAGCGATGTCTCGCGACGAAGTCGACGAGGCGATTCACGGCGCGAAAAGCGCACAACAGGAATGGGCGGCGCTTCCGGTCAACAAGCGTGCCGAACTGTTGTACGCTTGGGCAGATAAACTCGAAGAACGTGTCGATGAGATTGGTCAAATCATCATGCGTGAAGTCGGGAAGAACTTGAGCGACGCGAAAAAAGAAGTCGTTCGGACAGCAGAAATCATCCGTTATACGGCTGAAGAAGGTCTTCGTTTCACGGGCGGCTTCATGCAAGGGGACTCATTCCCAGGCGGCTCGAAGAACAAGATGGCAATCATCAAGAAAGAAGCGCTCGGTGTCGTCCTCGCGATTTCACCGTTCAACTACCCGGTCAACTTGGCAGCAGCCAAAATCGCCCCGGCGCTCATCACCGGCAACGCGGTCGTCTTCAAACCGGCGACACAAGGTGCCATCAGTGGTGTGAAGATGGTCGAGGCGCTCCAAGACGCTGGTCTTCCGAGCGGTCTCTTGAACCTCGTCACAGGACGCGGATCGGTCATCGGTGACTATTTGACATCGCATCCTGGAATCGACATGATTACGTTCACAGGCGGTACGGGAACAGGTCAACACTTGTCACAACAGGCATCGATGGTACCTGTCGTGCTCGAACTTGGCGGAAAAGACCCGGCGCTCGTCCTCGAAGACGCAGACCTCACGCTTGCGGCTGATCAAATTGTCAGCGGGGCGTTCTCGTATTCAGGGCAACGCTGTACGGCCATCAAGCGCGTATTCGTGCTCGAGCACCAAGCAGACGAACTCGTCGGCATGTTGAAAGAGCGTGTCGAGAAGCTCACGGTCGGTTCACCGATTGATAACAGCTTCATCGTCCCACTCATCGACAAGAAGTCGGCAGATTACGTCCAAGGCTTGATTGACGATGCCGTTAACAAGCAAGCGACGGTCGTCCACGGAAACGAGCGCGACGGCAATCTCTTGCATCCGACGCTCCTCGACCATGTCACGCGTGACATGCGCGTCGCTTGGGAAGAGCCGTTCGGACCGGTCTTGCCGGTCATCCGTGTCAACTCGCTCGACGAGATGATTGAACTCACGAACGAGTCCGAGTTCGGTCTTCAAGCGAGCGTGTTCACACAAAACGTGAACAGCGCCTTCACGGTCGCCGACAAGCTTGAAGTCGGTACGGTCCAAGTGAACGGCCGTACGGAACGTGGCCCAGACCACTTCCCGTTCATCGGCGTGAAGCAGTCAGGCCTCGGCGTTCAAGGGATTGGACGCAGCCTCGAGACGATGACACGTGATAAAGTCACCGTCATCAACTTATAAGACATCGGAGAGGAGAAATCCTCTCCTTTTTTTGTGTGATTGAAATCCCTTCTTTCGGACAGGTATAATGAGTGAAGATAGGTGGAAGGGGTTGTGGGGACGTGGCGAACTGGATTTCAAGCCAACTGGCAAGACTCGATATACCGACGCCGTTCGAGGTCGGCAATGTGAACGTCTATGTCGTCGAACATATGAACCGTTTCTTTATGGTCGATTGCGGACCGGACACGGAAGAGGCGTGGACGTCATTGACGACACAATTGGCCGAGCTCGAACTGACGCTCGCAGATATTGACTTTTTATTTTTGACGCACCATCATGCCGACCATGCGGGACAGGCGTGGCGTCTGCGGGACGCCTCGATTCCCGTCTACGGGCATGAGAAACTCGTTCGCTACTTGGAACAGACCCCGAACTTCATCAAACGGGGCAATCAGTTTTTACACGACTTGGCGCACTGGTTCGGGACACCGGAGGCGATTGTGAATAAACTGCCCGATTATCGGGAGGCGTTGCGCTGGATTGGACCGACGACCGTCACGATGACGTTCGAGGACGGGCAGGATGTGACAAGCGACGGGGCGTGGAAGACGATTCATCTGCCCGGACATGCGAGTGACCAGCTCGGACTGCTCGGTCCGGGAGGCGTGTTGATTGCGGGCGACCATTTGATTGATGCGGTCGAACCGAATCCGCTCATCGAGCAACCGTACGAAGGAGAAGGGTTCGCCTCGCCGGTCGTCCTTTATCTCGATTCGTTACGGAAATTGCAAGCGGTCGATTTGAAGCTCGTCGTGAGCGGGCACGGGGAACCGATTCACAAGCCGCTTCCGTTGATTGAGGCCCGTATCAGTCAGCGCTATGAGCGGAGCGAGCTCCTTCTCAACGACTGGGTCGACGGTTTGAGCGTGTTCGATTGGTCGATGCGTCTGTATGGACGCAAGATGCGACGGGCGATGCCGCTCGTCTTCAGTGAAGTGTTCGCCCGTTTGACGTTGCTCGAGGAACGGGGGCGCATCGTCAAGCAGTTGGCGGACGGAAAATGGATTTATGTGAGAGCGGAGGAAATCGTAGAATGAGACATATTGTCATCACGGGTGCGTCGAGCGGCTTTGGGGCCGCGCTGGCGCATTCTTTTTATGAGTCGGGTGCCCGATTGACGTTGATTGCACGAAACGAGGAGCGGTTGCGCGAACTCGGACAGAAATTATCGGCCGATTGGATGGTGGCCGACGTCTGTACCGACTATGGTACGCTCGTGGCACAAGTCGAACGTACATATGGAGCGATTGACGTCTGGGTGAACAATGCCGGGATTGGCGAGTTCGACCGGGTCGTCGATCAAACGACCGACGTCATCGAGGAGACGATGCGCTTGAACGCGAACGCCCCGATGTTGCTGGCACGTGACTGTGCGCGGACGATGCGCCGTGGCAGTACGATCATCAACGTCTGCTCGCAAGCGGCGAAAGTCCCGACCCCGAAATCGGCCGTCTATGCCGGATCAAAGGCGGCGCTGCTTCAATTCTCGAACGCGTTGCGGTTGGAACTGAAGCCGGCTGGGATTCATGTGTTGACCGTCAACCCGGGACCGATCGCGACGCCGTTCTTTCTTCGGGCCGACAAGAGTGGACGTTACGAGGCGAGCGTGAAATCGATTATGCTCGACCCCGATCGTCTCGCAAAACGCGTCGTCGCTGCATGTGAGGCGACAAAACGTGAAGTGAACGCCCCATGGTGGATGAATCTTGGCGCAAAACTGTACGCAATGTGCCCGGTCATGTTCGAGCGGCTCGCAAAACGGGGATTTGACAGAAAGTAAATGGGTCAACACAGAGAAAAAAGGGGGAGCTATGATGCGCCGATTGAAACAATTTGGCTTGATGCTGTCACTCGTCTTCCTCGCTGCCTGCGGGACGACGCGCGCCGAAATCGCACCGACGTTCGAACAGGCGGCTGAAGAAGCGAAACAGTCGACGGTCAATTTCTATATGTGGGGAGGCGATGACGGCATCAATCGCTATATCGATGAATATGTCGCGCCCCGTCTGAAAGAGACGTATGACGTGGAATTGAACCGCGTCCCGATGGACACGGCCGAATTCGTGCGCCAATTGTCGCTCGACAAACGGGCGAACCGAGAAGAAGGCACCATCGATCTGATGTGGATCAATGGGGACAATTTCCGTAACGCCGCCGAGGCCGACTTGTTGCAGGGCGACCTGCTCGACAAAATCCCGAATGCCGCACTGTTGAACGAGGAAGCGCAAGCGAACGATGCGGGCACTCCGACGAACGGGCTCGAGGTCGCCTGGGGCAACGTCCAGTTCGTATTACATTACGATGCTGACAACGTGAAAAATCCACCGACGACGTTCGACGAATTACATCGTTGGACCGAAGAAAATCCGGGCCGTTTCACGTATCCTGAAGTGACAGACTTCACCGGGAACGCGTTCGTCCGGCATCTGTTGTACGCCGAGTATGGTGCTGCGGCCGGCGATGGTGAGATTCCAGACGAATTCTGGGAGAAGCTTGCGACGTGGTCGCCGAACCTATGGAAACAAGGGTCGACGTATCCAAAATCGCTCGCCCAACTCGACCAGTTGTATGCCGTGGGTGACGTTTGGATGACGATGGGCTTCAATGAGCGGCGCGCCGAGGCGGAACGCAATGACGGCGTGTTTCCGAACGGGACACGGGCGCTCGTGCTCGAACATTCAATCGCCTCGACACACTTTCTCGCCGTACCGTTCAACGCGACCAATCCTAACGGTGCGCTCGTGGTCATCAATGAGTTACTGTCACCGGAAGCCCAGCTCGCCAAACAAGATGCGACATACTGGGGGGACGGGACATCGCTTGATTTGACGAAACTCGATGCGTCCGACCGTGACGCCTTCTTGAAGCTTGATGACGGGGTCACTTATCCTGATCCGGAACGTCTCGCCGAACGATCGATTCCCGACTATGGGCCGGCCGTGATTGACGCAATTCGCGAGGAGTGGGAACGTGTCGCGCAGTAGTCTATGGATCAGTCTGTTCGTTCTGGCCTTGCCGTTCACCGGTGTCGCCTTCTTGATCTACGAGACCGTCGGCTTCGACTGGTCTGAGTTGAACGATGAGGCCTGGCGCGCCAGTCTCGCCGTGACGCTGTATGTGACACTCGTCTCGACGGTCCTCTCACTTGTCATCGGGACATGGCTCGCCCGGTCGGTGTACCGACGCCGGTCGACATGGCTCGCGTCGCTACTCAGATGGCCGATGTTCGTCCCGCACGTCGCGGCCGCGTATTTATTTTATGTCTTGTTCTCGAGTGGCTTCCCGTTCTATGGGGTGGTGGAGGCGAACGAACGTCACCACCTCGTCGTCATTTTGACGTACGTTTGGAAAGAGGTGCCGTTCGTGTTTTTGATGGTAATCGGGACGTATGCCCAACTGAATCGGGGTTACGTCGACATGGCGAAGACGCTTCAACTGACGCCGTTCGAACAATTTAAAGTGGCCGAATGGCCGTTCCTCGTCAAACCGCTCCTCGACTCGTTTTGGGTGCTCGTCGCGTTCATTTCGTTCGCTTATGAAGTGCCGGCCTTATTGGGGGTCACATTCCCCGAACTGCTCGGGGTGCTCGCGTATGAACGGTTGACGACCGGGCTGTTTTTAAATGCGTTCGAGTCGTACGCCGTTGCGCTCGTCTGGACGCTGTTCATCTTTATCGGTGTCATCGGCTCCTATACGCTGACGGCTAAACGACGACGGCGGATCGAGCGGGGGGTGAGACGATGAGTCGATTTCTTACCGCGGGTCTGATTCTGTTCCCGTTCGTCGGGCTGTTTTTGGCGTTCCCGGCCACGTTCAACTGGGATAAGGCGATCGGTAATACGGTCGTTTATGTCCTCGTACTCGGATTCGTCAACGTCTGGCTCGGCATCGGGACGGCATGGTGGCTCATGTTCACTGAATCGAGATGGAAGACTGCAGTCGAATGGTTCACGTTCCTCCCGCTCTTCATCCCGGTCCTAGCGACCATGTTCGGGATGTATATCGCCTTGGCGCAACTCGGTTTGGTTGGCACCCACATCGGCGTCGGGCTCGTGTTACTCGTCACGACACTGCCATATTCGATTCGATTGGCGTATAACGCCATGTACGTGATCGGTCGACCGCTCCTCGAACAGACGTTGACGCTCGCCCCGTGGAGCCGGTTCGGCCTCGTCTTGTTCCCGCTCTTAAAAGAGACAATTCGGACGATCGTCTTGTTCTCGAACGTCATCGTGTTGAGTCAATTCGTGCTCGTCCAATTGATGGGGGCCGGACTCATCCCGACGGTCACGACGCGGCTCTACCAGGCCTATGCTGGCAATGACGTCGCGTTGGCGTTACAAAATACATGGGTGCTCATCCTCGTGCCGGTCCTGCTCTATCTTGGACTCGGTGGATTGTTTGGCATCTGGATCAGATTGGTGAAAGGGCGGTTACAATGAGTTTAGTGTTATCAGGCGTCCACAAACGTTTTAAAGACCGCGACGTGTTACGCGGCATCGATTTAGACATTCCGAGCGGCGAGATTCATGCCCTCGTCGGGGTGAGCGGGTCCGGAAAGTCGACGTTGCTCCGCATCGTCGCCGGTCTTGAAACGCTAGACGCGGGCACGGTGAGGTGGGACGAAACGTCGCTCGACGGAGTGCCGCCCCACTTGCGCCGAGTCACGATGCTATCGCAATCCCCACTCTTGTTCCCGCATTTGACGGTCGGCGAGAACGTGACGTTGGCCACGCCGAACCGGTCGCGTCAAGAAGCGGAGACATGGCTCGCCCGCGTCCGACTAGCAGGTCGCTATGACGCTGAGATTCACGAGCTGTCGGGCGGAGAACAACAACGGGTGAGCTTTGCCCGGGCACTCGCGGCTTCACCGCGGCTCATTCTACTCGATGAACCGTTCACGAACCTCGATCCCGAACTCAAATACGAGTTGCAGCGCCTGATTCGAGACCTCGTCCGTGAACTCAGGTTGACGGCGCTGCTCGTGACGCATGACCGGGAAGAAGCGATGCTCGTCGCTGACCGGGTGACGCTGCTCGAAGCAGGGCATATCCGTGCGAGCGGCACCCCGCAAGCATTAGGCGAGACGGAATCGACGTTCGGCGATTTTATCAAACTGGGCTCGGAGCTGACCGCTTCGATTCACATCGAGGTGACGGACGACCCGACGGACGAGCCGGTCGAGCTCGTCCGGTCGTTCACGCGATTCGGGCATCGTCTCGGGGAGTATCGCCGCGCGCATGGAGAATACGTCATCTTGCCGCGTCATGAATCGTTCCGGGACGGTGGGACGTATTATTTACGGAAGAGACAAGGAGGAATTTGATGTTAGACACATACGGTAGCCGGTTCGTTCGTCCCGTCATCGAGCGCGGGGCCGATCGGCTCTTGAAATGGAAGTTCACCCCGAATGAAGTGACCATCCTCGGGGGCATCATCGGCATCTCGGTCGGCCTGTTCATTTATAACGACATGCTGTGGACGGCCGTCTTGCTCTTATGGGTGTCGGGCCTGTTCGACGTCCTCGATGGGACGATGGCGCGACGTTCGCAGAAGACGGGCTTCGGGACGGTGCTCGACCTCGTGTTCGATCGGATCGTCGAGATTGCCGTCGTCATCGCGCTCGCCTTACGTCATCCAGAACATATGCCGATTTTTCTGCTGTTGCTCGGTTCGTTCGTCGTGGCGATGACGTTGTTTCTCGCCGTCGGCGCGAGCAGCTCCCGTCGGTCGGAGAAATCATTTTATTATCAACCTGGGATTTTGGAGCGGACGGAATGTTTCCTCTTGTTCACGCTCATGATTTTGTTCCCGATGTGGATCGGTGTCATCGCGACGATTTTCCTCGTCCTTGAAGTGGCGACCATCTTGCAGCGCTTGTTCGAAGCACGGCGGATTTTACGATGAAGCCGCGTCTCGTTCTCGTCGGGCTCGGCCATGGACAGCTCGAGATTCTCGAGCAGCTCGACGCGCTCCGGGAACGATATGACGTCCAATACATCGGGGGGCGTGAAGCGATTTATACGGGTGCGTTCCCGCAAGTGATCGCCGGGGAGATGGAATCGGCGACGACACGGTTGCGACCTGATGTCACGCCGGTCGCCCAACGCCTCGTCGGCCTCGACCCGGATGCCCGGATCATCGAGACCGACCGCGGACAAGTCGGCTATGATCTCCTCGTGCTTGCGACCGGTGCGAAAAGTCGCGGGATTGGGACGAAGTTAAAGCCGATGACGTCACATGTCATGGATGAGATTAGGGACAGCGAGGCCATCACAATCGTCGGCGGCGGCAAGGCCGGGGTCGAGCTCGCCTTCGCGTGTATCCGGGATCAGCGACGCGTGACATTGTATGCGCGTCGTCTGTTGCCGGAACTCCCACGGCGCGTCGCGCAGCGCATGGCACGTCGTCTCGTCCGGAGCGGTGTGACGCTCATCATGGCCCCGTTCCAACCCGGACAAGAGGATGGACTCGTCTTGGATGCGACCGGTGTCGTCGCCGACGACTGGTGGTCAACGGCAGGGCTGGCCGAAGCAACGGCGTTCATCGAGACCGAGGACGATTTGCGACACCCGGTCTATCGCGATATCTTTGTCACCGGCGATATGGCGGCCCGGTTGAACGGAGGCGTCGATGCCGTCCGTTCGGGGCGGCACGTCGCACGTCTCTTGCTCGGCACACCGCGGCCATTCAAAGCGCGGACGTCGCTCAATATCTTATTGACGACTCCGGGACGGGCGCTCTTGACGTACGGGAAGTGGACGTGGCACGGGCAGTTGCCGTATCAGTTGAAACGGACGATTGACCGACGTTATCTCGCGCGATTCAACTGAACAAAAAAAGACGACCGCGAGGGTCGTCTTTTTTCATGCGTTCAACGTATCGAGGAACGAACGGATTTGCATCTCCGTCTTGGCGTTCGCCGAGTGGAGGTGTTCTTGCTTGACGCCTCCTTTATAGAAGAGAAGTGACGGGATACCGCGCACTTCTTGGGCGTCCGACAATTCCGGCAACTCGTCGCGGTCGACGACGTACCAGTTGAACTGTGGGTAGTCTTTGACGAGTTCGTCGACGTACATATCGAGGCGACGGCAGTCCGGGCACCATGACGTCGTGAAGACGACCATGCCTTTATCTTGAATGGCTTCTTGGAATTGCTGATCGGATTGAATCGGTTTCATAAAAATCTCTCCCTTCACGTATATTGTCTGTGTAATCGCAATGGGCGTCAACCGATTGGCATTCTCGGTCGCGCCGCAATATGTGATACACTAATAAAAATAGAACCGCAAGGATAGGTGATGGTTATGGCGTTACGTCATGCACTACTCGGGTTATTGACCCATCAACCCGCTACCGGCTATGCCTTGAACGCGACGTTCAAAGCGCAAATGATTCATTTTTGGCACGCCCATCATACACAGATTTATCGTGAACTGTTAAAAATGGAGGACGAAGCACTCGTCTCCTCTGAGCACGTGGCCCAACATGATTTACCGGACAAAAAGATTTACTCGATTACCGAGACGGGACGCCAAGAGTTGATTGACTGGCTACGGCAACCGACCTCGTACCAACCGAAGATGAAAGATGAGAACTTGCTCCGGGTCAGCCTATTGCAGTTGCTCCCGCTCGACGAGGCGATTCGCTACGTCGAGGAGACGAAAGCGCATCACGAGCAAGTCGCCCATCAAATCCGGGCGTTTCAAGCGGCCCATCAGTCTGAGGCCGACACGCTCGGTTATTTATTGACGAGCGAGTATGCGATTCGGATGATGGAAAATTATGCGGGTTGGGCCGATTGGGCCATCGAACAAATGAAACAACGTGATACCGATGCGACCTGACGTTCAGGTCGCATGTTTTGTGTAGGGATGGACCGGCAACCGTGCCAACAGCTCGTCCAGTTCGTCCGAGTCGACGTCGGCCTGATTGGCGGCAATCAAGTCGTTCAATTGATCGACCGAAGAGGCACCAGGCAGGACGACGGCACACGTCCGTTTCGCGGCGGCGAGGGCATACGCTTGAATTGGTGTCGGCATCGTCGGCAACACGTCGCGCAACTCGGATGCAGACCATGCCTCGAACCCTTTGTCCGACAAGCGTTTTGACCACGCGGCGGTCAATAGCCCTTTGGCGAGCGGGCCGCGCCCGACAATCGGGATGTCGAGGTCGAGCGATTCGATACGACGATCGAGCAACGAATAAGGCGTCATCAAGACGTCCAGCTCACCGTGTTCGAGCCAATAGCGAATGACGTTCGGACGAATCGAGGACAATCCGATTTGTCGGATGACCCCGGCTTGTTTTTGACGGCGCATGAAGGCGATCGTCTCATCAAGGTCGTCCTCGATCGTACCACCATGGACATAATATAAGTCCAAATAGTCGGTCTGGAGACGTTCGAGCGAATCGGCCAGCGCCTGTTCCAAATACGCGGCACTCGGATCCCAGCGCATCCCGTCCTCGGTTCGCACGTTCCCACCCTTGCTCGTCAAGAACAGCTCATCCCGGCGTCCGGCGAACGTTGAACCGACAAGCCGTTCCACCTCGAAATGATCGTAGACGTCGGCCGTATCAAAATGCCGAATCCCGGCGTCAAAGGCTGCCTCTAAAATTCGACGACCTTCCGCTTCCCCATGCTTTAAAATCGACATCGTTCCTAACCCTAACTCTGCCATTGATAATTCCTCCTTGTTCCGTCTGACGATATGAATCATAATCACAGTATATAGGAAAAGTGAGGGGTACATACAAATGGAAGAGAAAACGATTGAACGGGAAGTCATTTACGAAGGAAAGATCTTTAACGTCGAGAAACACGTCGTCTCGCTCCCGAACGGAGGCACCTCGGTCCGCGAACTCGTCTACCATAACGGAGCCGTCGCCGTTCTCGTCGTCGATGAAGACGACCGCATCGTCCTCGTCGAACAGTACCGGAAAGCGTTCGAATCGATGTCACTCGAGATTCCGGCCGGAAAACTAGAAGTCGGCGAGGAACCGCTCATGAGCGCGAAACGCGAACTCGAAGAAGAGACGGGTTATACGGCCGAGACGCTCGAAAAAATCTTCTCATTTTATGGGGCGCCCGGTTTTTGTAGCGAGCGGGTCGACGTCTATGTCGCCCAAGGCTTGACGGCCGGTCCGATGAACCTCGATGAGGATGAGTTTTTACAAGTCCAACGTTTCACGTTCGACGAGGCGGTCGACTTGCTGGCGAGTGGACGCATCACGGACGCGAAAACGATTATGGCGATTCAATGGTGGCAATTATCTAAATTGAAATGATTCTAAACTAGAGTGAGTTATGTTACACTTACATAGGAATCATTTTAATTTGAAAAACCGGACGAACTTCGGTATGCTTTGAATAGTGAATTATGCTAAGAGGGGGCGCCTTATGGAAACGCGAATTGAACGGATCAAACAGCAATTGAGCGCCAAAGGATATAAATTGACACCGCAACGAGAATCAACTGTCCGGATTCTACTTGAGAATGAGACGGACCATTTAAGCGCGGAGAACGTGTTCATGCTTGTCAAAAGCATCGCACCGGAAATCGGGCTCGCGACCGTCTATCGGACGCTCGAGCTGTTGACGGAGCTCGGTGTCGTCGACAAAGTCAACTTCGGTGACGGCGTCGCACGTTTCGACCTCAGACCGGAAGGCGCGAACCATTCGCATCACCATCTCGTCTGTGTCGAATGCGGTTCGGTCGAAGAAATCATGGAAGACCTGCTCGTCGACGTTGAGAAGAAAGTCGAAAGCAAATATGAATTTTTAATCAAAGACCATCGCTTGACGTTTCACGGCATCTGTAAAGTCTGCCAAGCCAAAGGCGTCACGCTCGAAGGTCACAAAGCAGTCATCAACGGATAACGCAAGACAGGCAGCCTCATCAGGGCTGCCTGTTTTTTGTATGTCGTCACGTCGCCAAATAACGGGACAGGACGGTGGCGATCCCGTCTTCATTGTTCGATGTCGTCATTTCCGTGGCTATGGTCAAGATGTCCTCGACGGCGTTGCCCATGGCGACGCCGATGCCGGCATACTCGATGATCGACCGGTCGTTGTGCCCGTCACCGAACGCGATGACACGGTCGCGGCTGATCCCGATGTTTTGGAACACATGGTCGAGCGCCCGGGCCTTGTCGATGCCGAAGTCTGTGAACTCATAGTACATGGCGGCCGTGAACATGCCGGTGACGCGGTCCGTGAACGGTCCGGCGAGCGAAGCGGCATGCGCCTGCAGATAGTCAGGTTGTCCCGCGACGAGAATCTTATAGACGGGGAAATTGATGGCGTCGGCGAGACGGGGTGCTTCCCGTAATTGGAACCGACCGCCGCGCGACTCGTACTCGATAATATTGAACGGTTCACCGTTCAACTCGAGCATGCCGTTGAAGACGTCATTGACATACATATACGTCTCGTCATTGATCATCGGAATGACATCGAAGCCGGTCAAATGATCCAAAATGGCACGAGCGTCGTTCGGATGAATCGCCTGTTCGAACAATGTTTCTTTAGTCGCCGCATCCGTGACGCACGCCCCGTTCGAGGAGACGATGAGTCCCCCGTATTCATGCAGTCTAAGCTCTTCGGCGAACGGTTCGATACCCCGTTTCGGCCGTCCGGAGGCGAGTACGACTTTTTTGCCTTCCGCCTGGAGGTCGAGCAAGATCTGTTTCGTGCGCGGTGAAATCATCTTCTGGTCGGTCAATAACGTTCCGTCTAGGTCGAGTAAAATCGCCTGAATCATCGTCTCATCTCCTTAAATCGTCAATTCAAGTTTATTTTGTTCGGGGTCGAGCAGGACACTTTCATAATAACCGTCTCCCGTCGTCCTCGGTCCGTCGATGAGCGGATACCCGTCGACTTCGAGTCGTCGTGTCAACGCATCGACCGCCTCTTTGCTACCGAGCGCGAACGCGATATGCGCGTAGCCGATCGTTTCGCGTGGTGTGCCTTGGACGTCCGGGCGTCGCATCAACTCGAGCCGGCATGTCGAATCAGGGAACGTCAGAAAATAGGATTCGAACTGTTTTTGTTCGTTCGTATACTTATCGTTTGCAGTTGCCCCGAGGTACGTCTCGTAGAAGCGGCGCATCGGTTCGAGGTCGTTCACCCATATGGCGATGTGTTCGATTTTCATGTAAGTTCCTCCTTTGATGGTTGGTGCATGATCAAATTCAAGCGTTCCGTGTTCCAGAGCATTCCGAGCATGATCAAGACGGTCACGAGCGGAAATAAGCCGAGCGACGTCTGAGACACGATGAGTCCGAATAGCGGGGGCAGGAACGTGCTGCCCGTGTAGGCGAACGCCATCTGGAATCCCATCAACCGTTTTGCCCGTTCCTTTCCGAACCGCTGCGGCGTCTCATGGAGCATGCTCGGGTAAATCGGGGCCAAGCCTAGCCCGATAAAAATCAATCCGACCAACATCGCTCCGGTCGCCGGAATGAGAAACACGAGGCTACCGATTAAAGCGAGGGTTTGCCCGAGCCGAATCATCTGTCGATTCGTGAAGCGGAACGAGAGGAACCCGCTCAGGAAGCGACCAAGCGTGATGCTGCCGTAATAGATTGACACCCACGTCGCAGCCGTCGCGACAGAGAACTGTTTCATCTGGACGAGGTAACTGCTGGCCCACAGGCCGATGAGCGCCTCAATCCCACAATAGAGAAGGAACGTGGCTAGCGCATACGAGAGGCCTTTCGGCATCTTTCGTTCGAGCGCGGTCACGGCCGTCTCTTGTCGTTCGAGCGGTGAGGGCTCCGTTTTGTTTTCGCGCTTCCAGAGCGGGAACGACAGGAGCAGGAGGAAGGCGAGCGCGAATTGAATCAATGCGACGATTAAATAGCCGTCACGCCAACCGCTCTCCGTCAAGACGCCGGCCATGACGAGCGGTCCGCCCGTCGCTCCGACGCCCCAGAAGCAATGGAGCCAGTTCATATGGTGCGCCTTATAGTTTTCTGCGACGTAATGGTTGAGCGCGGCATCGACCGCCCCGGCACCAAGTCCGAGTGGAATCGATAGGACGAAAAGCCAGATCAAGGACGGGGCCGCGTAAAAGCCGAGCAGGCACATTGCCGTCACGAGTCCGGAGCCGAACGTGACTTGCTTCGTATCGAATCGTTCGAGTAACCTACCGCTGAGTAGGCTCGATAAAATCGTGCCCGCGGCAATGGTCATAAAAATCCATCCGGCCATTGAGATCGGGGCGTTGAACTCGACGTGCATTAACGGCCAACTGACACCGAGCAAGGCGTCGGGCAGGCCAAGACTGATAAAGGCAATGTAAATCACGGTCAATAATAAAAATCCTGTCATAATTCACCTCTTCAAATCGATTCAAGGATGAACCCGACGCAACGTCGAGCTAAGCCTGCGAAATAATCTTCCTCCCATATGCCGATCAATAAATCTGGGGTGTGAGCCGCCGGAATATGACGCTGGCAGGCGTTCCGAATCCCCTCCAACTCGGTATCGACGAGATCGACGTCCGAAAAAATGATGGCGTGCGGATTGAGCGTCGCGGTGAAGGTCGCGACGAGCCGACCGTGCGCATCGAGCGCGGCGTCCGACAATGGGGCCGGGGCCGACCGCTCACTCGCTATCCGGTCATGAAACGTCGAGTCGTCATAGAGTGGTAGAAACGAAATCTCCCCGCTGAACCCGGTCTTTCCACGGATGAGCTGTCCGTTGATGAGTATCCCGGCACCGGGTCCGTTTTTTCCCAGATAGATGTAGACGATTGACTGGTCGCCAGTGAGTTCGTGCGTGTGTCCGTATCCATAGACAGCCGCGTTCATGTCGTTCTCGATGACGGCAGGGCGAGCTGTGCGTGACTCGACCCAATGTTTTAAGTCGAGGTGTGCGAACGTAGGATAGTCCGGGGCGAAGATGACCGTCCCGTCCGCGACAGCCGCCGCGACACCGATGGAGATTGCGCTCACGTCGGGGGTTCGGTCCAACTGTCGGTCGAGCACCGAGCCGAGCGCACCGAGGTGGTCCCCGTTTAGAATCTCCTGCGTCCCGTCGTTAATCGTTGCGCCCTTGCAATCGATGAGACGATAGCGGACGACCGACTTCTCGACGTATAGCGTCAATCCGTGCGTGAACCGCTCATTATAGATGTAACGTTTGGCTGGGCGACCACCGCGTGAATCCTCAAAACCGTGTTCGAACACTTCACCGGCCTCCATCAACTGCTCCAACTGCTTCTTGACGGTCGGAAAGCTGAGCCGGGTCGCCTCCGAGATGGCGGCGATGGTCGAATGACCGGATAAGACGAGTTGACGTCTGACGGCGACCGTCAGATTAGTAGTGGTCTGTTCCATGGACGACTCCTCCCAAACTTTTTAAATCATTTTAATAAGTCGACTTGAGTGTAACAAATCATGATGAGATTTGTAAGCCCTCAATCGAAATATATGGATGAAAACCTCACCCAAATCTGTCACAAAAAAGCTTTTAAAAAAATGAGGTCAGACGTCTTCACAACGGTTTACATAAGTGATATGATGTAAGCGTATTCAGGTGTAACAAGGAAGGAGGGGGATGTCATGCGTTCGCAAGTCGAGTCATTTTTGCAGTACATGACGGTAGAAAAACGAATGTCGACGAACACGAGACAAGCCTATGCGAGCGATTTGACCCAGTACTTATCGACGTTGACCCAACTCGGGGTGACTGAATGGAATGAAGTCACGCGGGCACATATCGTCAAGCATATGGAAGAGTTGTCGCAAGCCGGTCGGGCTGCTTCATCATTGCGGCGGGCCGTCAGTTCGATTCGGACGTTCCATCATCATTTAAAGATGACGGGTGGGGCAACGACTGACCCGGCGCTCTATTTAGAGACGCCGAAAGCAGAGCGCCATCTACCGGACACGTGGTCGCAAGACGAAGTCGAGCGATTGCTCGACAGCGTTCCGACGTCTGACCCGCTCGCGCTGCGCGATCGGGCCATGCTCGAACTGCTTTACGGAACAGGTATGCGCGTCAGTGAACTTCTTGGGCTCGATTTGGATGATTTACAGTTCGAATTGGGGTATCTACAGTGTGAAGGCAAAGGCGAGAGTGCCCGGATTATCCCGGTGTCATCTGTCGCCCAAAGTTTTGTCGAACGCTATATCCAACAGGCACGTAACGGGCTTGGTGGTCGGGAGACCGAGGCGTTGTTCTTGAACGGACGTGGTGGTCGGCTCAGTCGTCAAGGATTCTGGAAGATGATTAAACGACGGGCCAAAGAGGCTGGCATTCAAAAAGAGATCACGCCACACGTGCTCCGGCATTCGTTCGCGACACACTTGCTCGAGAACGGCGCCGACCTTCGGGCCATTCAACAGATGCTCGGGCATGCTGACCTCTCCACGACTCAAATCTACACACATGTCAATAAGGCACGACTCCACGATGTCTATCGAAAACATCATCCGCGTGCGTAAAGACACTAAAGGAGGAACTTTTTGTGAAGAAATTTAAACGTATTTTCTTGGTCGTCATGGACTCGGTCGGGATTGGGGAAGCCCCAGATGCCGACCAGTTCGGAGACGTCGGTTCAGACACGCTCGGGCATATCGCTCGTGAACACGGTGGGTTGAACATGCCGCATATGGGCCGTCTCGGCTTGGCGAATATTAAACCGATCGAAGGCATCGAACCGTCTGAGACGCCTAGCGCCTATGGACGTATGGAAGAGATTTCAGCCGGGAAAGACACGATGACCGGCCATTGGGAGATCATGGGCCTTCATATCGATACGCCGTTCCGCGTCTTTGAGGAGTTCCCGGATGACTTGATCAATCGTCTCAAAGAGTTCAGCGGACGTGACGTCATCGGCAACAAGCCGGCATCAGGCACAGAGATTTTGGATGAGCTCGGTGAAGAACACGTCAACACGGGCGCCTTGATCGTCTACACGTCGGCTGATTCGGTGCTTCAAATCGCGGCGCATGAAGAAGTCGTCCCGCTCGACGAGTTGTATCGCATCTGCGAATACGCCCGTGAAATCACGCGCGAAGACCCGTACATGCTCGGTCGCATCATCGCCCGCCCGTTCCTCGGAACACCTGGCGCTTGGGTCCGCACATCGAACCGCCACGACTATGCGCTCAAACCGTTCGGCAAGACGGTCATGAACACGCTCGAGACGGCCGGGAAAGACGTGATCGCCCTCGGGAAAATCAGCGACATTTATGACGGCGAAGGCGTCACAAAAGCGATTCGGACGAAGTCGAACATGGACGGGATGGATAAGCTTGTCGAATCGCTCGATGAAGACTTCGAAGGACTCTGCTTCTTGAATCTCGTTGACTTTGACGCACTCTTCGGTCACCGCCGTGACCCAGAAGGCTATGCGATCGCGCTTGAAGAGTATGACGCCCGTCTACCGGAAGTGATGGAGAAGTTGCGTGAAGACGACTTGCTTATCATCACGGCCGACCACGGGAACGATCCGACGGCACCAGGCACGGACCATACGCGTGAATACGTGCCGCTCATCGTTCATCATCACGGCGCGACAGCAGTCGACCTCGGGATTCGAGGAACGTTCGCCGACATCGGCGCCACAGTCGCGGATAACTTCGATGTCGATGCACCAGCACACGGAAAGAGTTTCTTAAACGAAATTTGAGGAGGCACTACTCATGGTAAATTGGAACGAAACAAAGGCATTTTTACAGGAACGCATGAACGGAACACCAGAAATCGGACTCATCCTCGGCTCAGGACTCGGCGTCCTCGCCGACGAGATCGAGAACGCGGTCAAAATCCCTTACGAGGACATCCCGCACTTCCCGGTATCGACCGTCGAAGGACACGCTGGACAACTTGTCTTCGGTGACCTCGAAGGAAAACGCGTCGTCGCGATGCAAGGACGGTTCCACTTTTATGAAGGCTACTCAATGGAACAAGTCACGTTCCCGGTCCGCGTCCTCAAATTGATTGGTGTCGAGACGCTCATCGTCACGAATGCGGCCGGTGCTTGCAACGAGTCGTTCAACCCAGGGGACTTGATGATCATTACGGATCACATCAACTTCTTCGGTACGAGCCCTCTCATCGGTAAGAACGCGAGCGACTTCGGAACACGTTTCCCGGACATGTCAGAAGCGTACGATAAAGCGCTCGTCACATTGACGGAAGGCGTCGCCACAAAACTTGGACTTTCTGTTCAAAAAGGCGTCTACTTCGGGAACACGGGTCCGACTTACGAGACACCGGCCGAAGTCAAGATGGCTCGCCTGCTCGGAGGCGACGTCGTCGGCATGTCGACGGTGCCTGAAGTCATCGTGGCCCGTCACTCAGATATGCGAGTGCTCGGCATCTCGTGCGTGTCAAACATGGCAGCCGGGATTTTAGATCAACCGCTCAACCATGAAGAAGTCATCGAGACGACAGAACGCGTCCGCCAAGACTTCCTTTCACTCGTACGCGGCACGATTCAAAGCATGTAACCACTACCCAACTAGGAGGACGAAACTTATGCGCATGGTCGATTTGATTTTGAAAAAACGTAACGGTGGCGAATTGAACGAAGAGGAGATTCGTTTCATCGTCGAAGGCTTCACGAACGAGACGATTCCTGATTATCAGATGTCAGCCCTTTCGATGGCGATTTACTTTAATGGCATGACAGAGAAAGAGACGGCGGCCTTGACGATGGAGATGGTCAAGTCTGGTGACGTCATCGATTTGTCGAACATCCAAGGTAAAAAAGTCGATAAACACTCGACTGGCGGCGTCGGTGACAAAATCAGCTTAATCGTCGCTCCGCTCGTCGCGTCAATCGGGATTCCGGTCGCGAAGATGAGTGGTCGCGGTCTCGGCCACACGGGTGGGACGATCGATAAGCTTGAATCGTTCCCTGGCTTCAACGTCGAGTTGACGGAAGAACAGTTCACGAAGCAAGTAAACGACATCAAGATGTCAATCATCGGTCAGACGGGCAACTTGACGCCTGCCGACAAACGTCTTTACGCACTCCGTGACGTGACGGCGACGGTCGATTCAATCCCGCTCATCGCGAGCTCGATCATGTCGAAGAAGATCGCGGCCGGTGCCGACAGCATCGTCCTCGACGTCAAGACGGGTTCAGGCGCGTTCATGAAGTCGTTCGACGACGCGAAAGCGCTCGCTGAAGAGATGGTCGCCATCGGTAAGAACGTCGGCCGTCAAACGGTCGCCGTCATCACGGATATGGACCAGCCGCTCGGTTTCGAAATCGGGAACGCCAATGAAGTGAAAGAAGCGATTGAAGTCCTCTCGGGCAAAGACGTGACCGACTTGAAGACGATTGCCCTCACGATTGCCGGCCATATGGCGGTACTCGGCGAGTTCTATCAGACGTTCGAGGAAGCGTACGCTGACCTTGAGAAACGGATGGCCGACGGTCGTGCCCTCGAAGTGTTCCGTCAGTTCGTAGCGGCACAAGGTGGCGACGCGTCGCTCGTCGATGACTTGTCGAAACTTCCGCAAGCGAAGTATGAGACGACGTTCGTCGCGAAACAAGCAGGTTACGTCGAGTCGATTATCGCTGACGAAGTCGGTGTGGCAGCGATGCTCCTCGGCGCAGGTCGCGCGACAAAAGATGATCAGCTCGACTTCGCGGCCGGTATCACGCTCGAGAAGAAAGTCGGTGACAAGGTCGAGGCCGGTGACGTGATCGCCGTGCTCCGTTCGAACAAAGAAGACATGACATCTGCGCTCGAGCGGATGGACCACGCGTACACACTCGGTGCGACAGAGCCGACGGCGCGTCCACTCGTCCACGCCGTCATCCAGTAAGCGGCAAGTCAGAACGTCTGTTTCCACAAAATAGTGGAGACAGACGGTTTTTTTTGATAGAATGGGCAATGTGTGAGTGAGAATGACAATATGAACATAAAGGGGTAACTTTTCATGAAAAAAGGATCTATGAAATTAGAGAACGGCGAAATGATCGAATTCGACTTGTTCCACGATGCGGCACCAATCACGGTCGACAACTTCGAGGAGCTCGCGAACAGCGGCTTCTATAACGGTTTGACGTTCCACCGGGTCATCCCAGGTTTCGTCAGCCAAGGCGGTTGCCCAGACGGGACAGGCATGGGCGGTTCAGGCAAGACGATCCCATGTGAGACATCGACATCGTTCCCATACAAACATGAAGCGGGTTCGCTTTCAATGGCACACGCCGGACGCAACACGGGCTCGTCACAGTTCTTTATCGTCCATGAGCCACAACCACATCTCGACGGTGTCCACACGGTCTTCGGAAAAGTGACGTCTGGTCTTGAGCACGCGGTCAAACTTCGTCAAGGCACGAAGATGGCCGAAGTTAAAGTTTGGGACGAGAATTGATTTCTGCCTGAACGTTATGGCACAATGAGCCATGTCTCTCACGTGTTCACTTAGTGAAACATGAATGACTAAAGGTGGTGAAACCAGCAATGCTGGTGAAATACAAACAATCGTACGAAAAGACGGCGATGGGCTTGCTCGCGTTCTCATGTAGCGACAAATCTCCGCTCGCCTTGCTCGACCTCGTTCGGTCCTATGAAGATGATCCTGCCAAATTCCTTTATCTCTGGAGAGTCGGGGAAGACTTCGTCGGGATTATCGGGATGGAGCAACAAGAGACGACGATGATCATCCATCATATCGCGCTGTCTCCGTCGTTCCGCGGCGAGAAGCGTTCTTACGAACTGCTCGATGAGACCCGCAACTTATTGCCGCTCGACTTGACGCTCGTCGGTCGAGGCAAGACCGGGGACTTGCTCGATAAATGGAATCAAGTCGCAATCTAAAAAAGCTAGGCTCAGCGCCTAGCTTTTTTGCGTGCCTCGAGCGCCCGGAGACGCTCGTTGACGACCGGTGTTCGGTCTCGATATATATGTTTATGGACGAGCTCGTCAAACGTGAGCGTCGTCGGTTCGAAAGTGGGCTTCAAACGCTCGATTCGTTGCCGCGTCGGGTTGTCGAGCGGGAGCGTCTCGGGAAGCGGCCAACGACCCAGGTCCTTGGCGAACGCGTCCACGTCGATGCCGTGCCCCTCGAGCTCGGTCGCGGCCAATCCAAGCTTTTGCTGCAACGCCGCGATGCTCTTTTTCGCCCCGGCCATATTGCCGCGGCGGGCATGGTAATGGGCGACGGCGTACTGAATCAAGGCGGCGTAACCTAAATCTTGACGGCCTCCGTCTTGCCAAGCTTCCTCGAGCACTTCGTGGCATTCGAAATAATCGGCATGGCATTCAAACAAGAGCGTATACTGGATTAAAGGCGTTGACATCAAATTTCTCCTTTCGTGGTCACGGTACTACAAAACATGTTATACTAAAGCGCAAAAATGTAAATGGCAGGTGTCTCTATGGAAGCGTACAACGTCAAAATCGATACGTTCGAAGGTCCGCTCGACTTGCTGCTCCACTTGATCGGCAAGATGGAGCTCGACATCGCGGACATCTCTGTCTCCGAGGTCACGGACCAGTATGTCGCCTTTATCCGGGCGATGCAAAAATTTGAGCTCGATGTGGCCAGTGAGTATTTGGTCATGGCGGCGACGTTGCTCCAATTGAAGAGCAAGCAGCTGTTGCCACCGGTACCGGTCGAAGAGGATGACATTCCTGACTTCGGCGAAGAACCGACCCGCGAAGGGTTGATTCGACAGTTGATTGAATATAAGGCCTATAAAGAAGCGGTCGTGTTCATGCGCGAGCAGGAAGAGTCTCGGCTCGAACTGTACAGCCGCCCGGGCCAAGATTTGACGCGCTATATGTCCGACCTCGTCCAACCGTACGACGGACCGCTCAACTTCTCGGACTTGTTGCACGCCTATTCGAAGATGGTCGAGCGCAAGCGGTGGAAAGAACGCCGCAAGAAGACGATCAAGCGCGAAGAACGGACGCTGGAGGAGCAGATGACGCGGTTGCACGAGCACGTCTCGGCAGCAGGGACGACCTCGTTCTTTTCGTTTTTTGAGGAGCGGCCCGATGTCTCCGACCTCGTCGTCACGTTCATGGCGCTACTCGAATTGATCAAGTTGCGTGTCGTCACGACCAAACAAGAAGAACGGGACATTCAAATCTCGTTCGTCGAATCATCAAAGGAAAGGAATGAAGCCGTTGCTGTCTTATGAAACGATTATTGAGAGTCTACTGTTCGTTGTCGGCGAAGAAGGGATGGAAGTGCGTGCCCTCGCGGATACACTCGACATTTCGGAAGCCGCCGCCCGCGAACAGTTGAGTAAGCTAGAAGTATCGTTTAAAGACTCCGGTCGCCCGTTCCAATTGATTGAATCGGCGGGCGTGTACAAGCTCGTGACGGTCCCCGAGGTATCCGAGTATATTCAGCGTTACGTCGGCACGATGGCCGAACAAGCGTTGTCTCGGGCCGCGATGGAGACGCTCGTCATCATCGCGTACAAGCAACCGGTCACCCGGGCCGATATCGAAGAAGTGCGGGGCGTCAAAGTCGAACGCGTCATCCATACGCTGTTATCAAAAGGGTTGATTGAGTCGGCGGGCCGGGCCAAGACGATCGGACGGG
This sequence comes from Exiguobacterium sp. s149, assembly GCF_018618395.1. Classification (NCBI taxonomy): domain Bacteria; kingdom Bacillati; phylum Bacillota; class Bacilli; order Caryophanales; genus Exiguobacterium; species Exiguobacterium sp. s149. The sequence goes on along the minus strand of NZ_JACSLZ010000015.1, from coordinate 22,635 downwards.
CCAAGTTGTACCGCACGACCGAGCATTTCCTAGACCATTTCGGGTTTAATTCACTTGATGAATTGCCCCCATTAACGTTTGAAGACGAGCTCTCGGACGAAGGTGATTTGTTCTTCGGCCAGCCGTCTGCGATTATGCAAGATAGATTGGAGAATGAATAAATGGAACGTTTACAAAAAGTGATTGCCCAAGCAGGTGTCGCCTCACGGCGCAAAGCCGAAGAAATGATTTTAGATGGACGGGTCCGCGTCAACGGGAAAGTCGTGCGCGAACTCGGGACGAAAGTCGGACCGAAGTCTGAAGTCGAAGTCGACGGTGTGAAAATCGAACAAGAAGAGCATGTCTACTATGTCCTCTACAAGCCGAGCGGTTACGTCTCGACGGTCGAAGACGATAAAGGTCGTAAAGTCATCACCGACCTCGTCCCACCCGGATCACGTGTCTTCCCGGTCGGACGTCTCGACTATAACACGACGGGACTCATCATCTTGACGAACGATGGAGAGTTCTCGAACATGATGACCCATCCGAAGTTCAAAATCCCGAAACGCTATGTGGCGAAAGTGAAGAACATTCCTTCGTATATCGCGATGAAACAACTCGAGTCGGGCGTCGAGCTCGATGACGGATATAAGACGGGCAGTGCCCAAGTGAAGATGAAGACGGTCGACCATAAGAAAAACTCGGCCATTCTAGAAATCGTCATCTCGGAAGGCCATAACCGTCAAATCCGCCGCATGCTCGAAGCAGTCGGTTCGGAAGTCATCAAATTGAAGCGCGAACAGTTCGGTTTCTTGACGCTCGACGGTCTCACGACGGGCGAATGGCGTGAACTGTCACGCAAAGAAGTATCCAAGTTGCGTGAACTTGCCAACCCGACCGTACCCCCTGTACAACGAGGCAAGAAAAAGAAAAAATAACAACTAAAAAATCGTCCTGAGATAGGATGATTTTTTAGTTTGTGGAGATTGTGTGACAAAAAGATGAAAAAAGTCTGTTAATGTGCGTTTTTGGTGTTTTTTCAGTACAATAACAACTGAAGGATGGTGTGAACTCATGACGAAAGAAACAAAGTCGGGTGATCGCATGAATCAGGCGATGGCCCATAAGAAAAAACGGTCATTTTGGCGGCTCATGATCATGACGATGGTCCTGTTCGCAGGAGCGGTCGTCATCATGCAATTGATTGAACAAGCCGGCAACGACGGACGGGTCGAGGCCGGTGACGATGCGCCGAACTTCAAGCTCGTCAGTTTAGACGGGACGACGATGGTCGAGCGTGAAACATACGACGGCAAAGGGCTACTCTTGAACTTCTGGGGCACGTTCTGTGAACCGTGCGAGAAAGAGATGCCGGTCGTTCAGGACAACTATGCGGCCCTTCAAGACATGGGCGTTGATTTTTGGGCGGTCAATGTCGGTGAGACACCGCTCCGGGTCGATAATTTTGTGAACGACCTCGGCGTCAAGCTCGACTACCCGATTTTGATGGACACGCGCAGCGAAGTCGAGAAGGCGTACGGGATTTATAACTTGCCAGTCACATTCGTCATCGATGCGGATGGCAAAGTGATTGAAAAGTACGAAGGTGAACTCACGAAAGAGAAACTGATGGAGTTGGCCGAGAAGTCATTGTAAGCGAACGGGGGGCGCACATATGCTAGATATGAAATACGACGGCGCCGATTTACGATCGAAGCGTCGTCCACGGTCATGGATTGACCGGGTGTGGAGCTTTTTTGCATCGGTCAAGGTCGGTCTATGGCTGATCGGGCTCATCATCGTCGGGTCAGCGATTGGAACGATTTTCCCGCAAGAGATGTATATTCCGCAACAGTTGCCGGCGAGTCAGTATTATACGGACGAGTACGGAACACCGGGAACGATTTATTACACGTTAGGATTCCATAACCTCTATACATCATGGTGGTACATCACGTTGATCGTCATGCTGACGTTATCACTCATCGTCGTGTCAATCGACCGATTTTTCCCGCTGTATAAAGCATTGAAATACCAGCCGGTCCGACGTACCGATCGCTTCATGCGCGGACAACGTCTGATTGGAGAAGGCAAAGGCTCGGACGAACAAATCGATGCCTTCGGCGACGCCTTAAAAGCGAAGCGCTATCAAGTGAAGCGTGACGGCGACGCCTTACTCGCCGAAAAATACCGTTTTGGCCGTTGGGGCCCATACGTCAACCACATCGGGCTCGTCATCTTCTTCATCGGGGCGATGCTACGCGTCTTCCCGGCATTCCATACGGACACGCTCGAATGGGTGCGCGAAGGCGATACGGTTCCGCTCGAGGCGACGGATGATGAATATTATCTCCGCAACGATCAATTCATTTTAGAGATGTATGATCCGGAAAACAACGCCGAAGATGCGAAGTTTGCCGAGGCAATCGAAAAAGCGGGTGCAGTCCCAAAAAACTATGAGACGGAATTGACGCTGTTCAAGAAGACCGGAACGAACGAGGACGGATCGCCGCAACTCGAGGAAGTCGATACCGGTTCGACGAAAGTGAACCATCCGTTCAAGTTTGAAAAATATGAAGTGTATCAAGAACAGTATTCGAGTCGGCCAGAGTTCTTGTCGATGTCATTCAATGTCGCTGATAAAGAGACAGGCGACGTGTATGGACCGTTCACGGTCAATTTGACAAACCCGGAGACGACATACGACCTCGGTGACGTCACGGTCAAACTGAACGACTTGTATCCGGACTTTGAGGTCAAGGACGGCCAGCCGAACACGAAATCGCCACGGGCGCTCAATCCGGCCTTCTTCATGGCGATTGACACGCCGGACGGCACGACCGAATCGAACTTGATCGGGATTCGCTTGAACGTTGCCGACGAGGAGAATCGCTATGCGGTCCAATTCGCCGGGACGGAGATGGCGAGCACGAGCGGTCTTCGCGTCAAGAGTGACTCGACGTATCCAGTGTTAATCGTCGGGGGAATCATCTTCATGGTCGGGATCGTGATGGGTATGTATTGGCCGCACCGTCGCATCTGGATTCGCCGTCACGGCGAGACGGACGTGCTTGTCGCCGGTTTCACAAACAAGAACCCATCTTCACTTAACCGCGAAATCACACCGCTCCTAGAGAAACATGGCCTGCCGATCTGGGAAGATCAGGCACGGTTTGAAAAAAAGACAGACGACAACTCAACCAATGAAAGAGGGGAATCATAATGGAGTGGATTCAGTGGAGCAGTCGTTTGCTCTTCATCGCGTTCATCCTGTACGCTGTCGCGACTGTGTTGTTCACAATCGCGGTCAGCGGGATGCGCAAAGACCGCAACGTCAACCGTATCGCCTATGGAAAATATGCGTTCATGCTGGCGGTCATCGGCTTTATCGCCCAAATGGGATATTTTATTTTACGGTGGGTCGGGGTCGGCTATGCGCCGGTATCGAACCTATACGAATACACGACGTTCTTCGGAATGATGATGGTGCTTGGCTTCCTCGTCGTGTATGGCATTTATAAGAATGATGTGCTCGGGTTGTTCGCCATGCCGGTGGCGTTGCTCGTCATCGCCTTCGCCTCGATGTTCTCGAGCGAAGTGGCACCGCTCATCCCAGCCTTGAACAGTGTCTGGTTGAAGATTCACGTCACGACCGCAGCGCTCGGACAAGGGATTCTGGCCATCAGCTTTGCATCAGGCCTCATCTTCTTGCTGAACGAGACGTCGATGCGCGAGCAGTCGAAGTCTCGGACATGGCTCGAAGTCACGATGTTCGTGCTCATGTGTACGCTCGGCTTCATTCTCGTCTCGATGCTCTTCAAGGCGATTGGTGCCGGTGGCGTCGTCGAGTTCACGAACGACCGCGGAACGCAAGAGTCGTATGAGTACTTCATGCCGATGCTGTTCGTACCGGAAGGGGCGCAACTTGTCTCTGGTGCCAGTGGCTTGTCACTCGATTTGCCGACGTTCATCAACACGTTGAAATTGAACACACTCATCTGGTCGGTCATCGCCGGCGCTGTGATTTATGTGCTGCTCCGTTTCGTCATCTTACGCAAGCGCGTCGCCGAGGCGTTACAGCCGCTCGCGAAAAAGGTCGACCTCGACCTCGCTGACGAGATCAGTTACCGTTCGATCGCCATCGGCTTGCCGGTGTTCATTCTCGGGGGCCTCATCTTCGCCATGATTTGGGCCCAAATCGCCTGGAACCGTTTCTGGGGCTGGGACCCGAAAGAAGTGTGGGCGCTCATCACGATGCTCATCTATATCTATTACTTGCATATGCGGATCCAGCGTGGCTGGACGGGAACGAAAGCGGCTTGGCTCTGTGTCGGTGGATTCGCCGTCATCATGTTCAACCTCGTCTTCGTCAACCTTGTCATCGCCGGTTTGCATTCATATGCGTAAACAAAGAAGTCACTCCGGTGGCTTCTTTTTTCATGGCGCTATCAACTGACCGTTGTGAAGCCAAATAATAGAGTGGTATAGTTATGAAAGAGAGCGAAATGTTCACAATTGTGCAACAATCGCTACATCTTGTAATGGTTCGATTAGGAGGTTTAGTGGATGGCTAATAAAACAAAAATTTTAGTGGTCGACGACGAGGAAAGAATTCGCCGACTATTAAAAATGTATTTGGAACGGGAACAGTACGTGATTGTCGAAGCGACGAACGGGGAAGAGGCGTTACAGCTCGCCCTCGAGCATAATTTCGATGTCATCTTGCTCGATTTGATGATGCCGAAAATGGACGGTGTCGAGGTGTGTACCGAACTTCGCAAATCGAAAGCGACGCCGGTCATCATGTTGACGGCGAAAGGGGAAGAAGTCGACCGTGTCCAAGGGTTCGAGGTCGGGGCCGACGATTATATCGTCAAACCGTTCAGCCCGCGTGAGGTCGTCCTACGCGTCAAGGCGCTCCTCCGCCGTTCAGGATCGACCAAATATTTACGTACGGCTGAAAAATCAAAAGACTTAATCGTCTTCCCGCATTTGACGATCGATAACGACGCGCACCGTGTCACGGTCGACGGAGAAGAGATTGCGCTCACGCCGAAAGAATATGAACTGTTGTTCTTCTTGGCCAAGCAAGTTGACAAAGTGTTCTCACGGGAACAGCTATTAAAAGAAGTCTGGAACTATGAATTCTTTGGAGACCTTCGAACGGTCGACACACACGTGAAGCGACTCCGGGAAAAGTTGAACCGGGTCTCTCCAGAAGCCGCGCACATGATTACGACGGTATGGGGTGTCGGTTACAAGTTCGAAGTCGTCAGTGAGTGATGATTCGCCGCAATAGCATCGTCACAAAGCTGTGGTTGACGATTCTCGTATTGGTCAGTCTTATCTTGTTCATCGTCTCCGTTCTGATGCTCGAGTTTTTCAACTCGTTTCATATTGATCAGGAACGAGGCCATTTGGCCAAACTCGGGGGACAAGTTCAATCCGTACTGCTCCAAGAAGGGGACGCATCGCGGACGGTTGATCAAATCATCGAAGTGTACGGCGCCAACTATATATTGGAGAACGGGACGGTCCGCTCGAATTTCGGGACCGAAGTCGATGGGCTCATGACCGAACTCGGACGTCAAGACTGGGAAGCGTATCAAGCCGTCGGAGAGACGTCGATCGGGAACTTCTCGTCGTTTGACGACCAGGCCGCGCTCGCATACCGGACGACGTTCTCACTCGAGACGGGCGAGTATACGCTTTATTTGATTGAACCGCTTGATGCGATCTCGAGTGCGAACGAAGGGGCCCGGACAATCATCTTTTGGACGGTCGCCTCGGCCATCATCGTCACGACCGTGTTCGCGTTCTTCTTATCGACGCGCATCACGGCACCGCTCCGGGAGATGCGCGACGCCGTCAACAAGACAGGGGAAGGGCAGTTCGATCTGCGCCTCGTTCAAAAGTCGAACGACGAGATCGGCGAACTGGCCGGCTCGTTCAATGCGATGAGCAGCCAGCTGTCAACGTATGTGAACGCGCTCGATCGGGAACGGCTACAATTGGCCTCGATTTTACGGTCGATGGCCGATGGGGTCATCACCCTCGACCGCCATGCGAACGTCATCGTGACGAATCCGCAAGCCCAACCGCTCCTCATTGACGAGCAACCGCACGAAGTCGTGTTGTCGCTCTATGAGGACGTCGTCGCTGGGGCTCCGGAGAAGACGATTGAAGTGAAACAGCACGACCATTATTACACGTTGACCGTGACACCGCTTCTTGGCGAGGACGATTTCGAAGGGGCCGTCGTCGTCATCCGTGACACGACAGAGAGCCATCGCCTCGACAAGATGCGGACCGATTTCGTCGCCAACGTCAGCCATGAACTCCGGACCCCGCTCGTGACGCTCCAAGGGTATTCCGAAGCGATTATCGACGGCATGACCGAGAGTGATGATGCGACGAAAGAATTCGCGTCCATCATCTATGATGAGTCACTCCGGCTCGCCCGACTCGTCAACGATTTACTCGACTTGGCACGGATTGAATCAGGCAAAGAGACGATGCAATTCGCGACGTTCGACCTCGGTGAGTTTTTACCGCGCGTCATGCGCAAGTTCAACCAGATGGCGAACGAGAAAGGGATCACCCTCTCGACTGAGGCTCCGCGTTACACGATTGAGGCGGACGGGGACCGATTGGAACAAGTGTTCACGAATTTGATCGGCAATGCCATCGCACATACCGAGTCCGGTTCGATTCGACTCGAAGCGAGCGCAGAAGAGACCGGCTTCGTGATCCGTCTGTCCGACACGGGCAGCGGCATCCCGAAAGAAGATTTACCGTTCGTGTTCGAACGGTTCTACAAAGCGGATAAAGCACGGACGAGCGGCGGCAAGGCAGGTACCGGAATCGGTCTCGCCATCGTCAAGAACGTCATCGATGCCCATCACGGCACGGTCGACGTCTCAAGCGCGCTCGACGAAGGGACGACGTTCACAATCCGTCTCCCGTACACGCAACCGCAGGCATAACGACAATGGTGACTCCTATGGGTCACCATTTGTGGCTAAAGGAGGAAATGACATGAAACTGTACACACGAGGCGGGGACAAGGGCGAGACGTCGCTCATCGGTGGACGCGTCTTGAAAGTCCATCCCCACATCCAGGCGATGGGACTGTTAGATGAGTTGAACAGTCAGATCGGTCTCGCGCTCGCCCATCAGACGGACGAGACGCTCCGGACCCAATTGACACGAATCCAGCACGACTTGTTCGATCTCGGCTCGGAGCTGATGTATAAACAAGACCCGCCGCAACAAGTCGATTTAGTAATCGTCACGGAGCTTGAGACGTGGATTGACGAGCTTGAGGCCAAATGTCCTGAGCTCGTCCGGTTCATTTTGCCGGGAGGCAGTGTCGGAGCGGCAAGCCTGCATGTGGCGCGCACCGTCTGTCGCCGTGTCGAACGAGAACTTGTCAATGTCGATGCAGCCGTCCGTCAACTCCCGTACTACAATCGATTGAGTGATTACTTATTTACTGCGGCCCGTTACGCCAACGTCGTGGCCGGTGTGCCCGACCAAGAATATGCCCGCGGTGCCGATGTCTTTAAAACGAAAAAGAAGAAGGAGTAGATCCAGTTATGAAAGGAATCGAACAATTTCAACAGCGATTGCACTATTCGGTCTACCCGACCCAAAAATTCAAGACGACGACATGTCTCGTCTCGTTCGCGGCGCCATTGTCGCCTGAGACGATTGCAGCCCGCGCCTTGTTGCCGTATGTGATGGAGAAGGCGACGGAAGCCTATCCGTCGATCGAACTGTTCCATACACCGCTCGAACAACTGTATGACGCAAGCCTGTACGCCGGGGCCTCGAAAGTCGGCAAAGAGCATATCATCCAGTTCCAGCTTGAAGTCGTGAACGACGAACTCGTCGGCGAACCGGTGCTAGCTCAAGCCATCAAACTGCTCGAGGAAGTGCTACTTCGTCCGAACGCCTATGACGGGGCGTTCCAACCGCTCATCGTTGAGCAAGAGACCCGCCTTCAGCGTCAACGGATCGAATCGGTATACGATGACAAGATGCGCTTTGCCCAACAACGTCTGCAAGAGCTGCTCGGCGGAGAACTCGCCATCCCATCGCTTGGGACACTTGACCAGTTGGAGCACGTGACACCTCGGACGTTGTTCGAAGCGTATGAATCGATGATCCGTCACGACCGCGTCGACGTTTATGTCGTCGGAGACGTCAGTCGTGAACAAGTGACGGACGCGTTCGCCCCGCTCGAAGGGCTCGGAGAACGTCTCGTTCGGGAGTATCCCCAGCCGGTCGACCGTGAGTTTCAACGGCTCGAGGAACATCAAGCCATCAATCAGAGCAAGTTGCACCTTGCCTATCAAGTCGACATCGACCCGAGAAGTGAGGACGCCGTCCGGATGCAAGTCGTCAACGGCTTATTCGGCGGCTTCCCGCACTCGAAACTGTTCATGAACGTCCGCGAAAAAGAGAGCTTGGCCTATTACGCGGCCTCGCAGTATAGCTCGCTCAGCCGGATGCTGTTCGTCTACGCCGGAATCGATGCCTCGAACCAGGCCAAGACCGAGGCGATTATCGCCGACCAGCTAGTCGACCTTCAAGCCGGCACGTTCGAGGATGAGACGCTCGAACAGACGAAAGCGATGTTATTCCATCAGCGTCGTCAACTCGGCGACAATCCGCGTCAATTGATTGCTTGGATGAGCGGTTCGGACATCCGTCCGTTCTCGCTCGACGAAGAGATGGCGATTATCGAACGGACGTCGCGTCAAGACGTGGCCGCGCTCGCGAACCGATTGACGCTACAGGCCGTCTATTGTTTAAAGGGGGGAACCGCATGAAACTCGATTTTCCAAACGTCGGAGAGACGCTACATTATACCGTCCTCGAGAACGGATTGACGGTTTACTTATTGAAAAAGACCGGCTATGAGAAAACGTACGCCACGTTCACGACCAAATACGGGTCGATTGATCGTCGGTTCAAGCTAGAGGACTGGGTCGACGTACCGGACGGAATCGCCCACTTCCTCGAGCATAAGATGTTCGAGAAAGAGGACGGTGACGTGTTCCAACAATTCGGACGCCTCGGCGCGTCGGCGAACGCGTTCACGTCGTTCACACGGACGGCATACTTGTTCGGTGCGACGTCGAACGTCAGCGAGAACTTGAAGACGTTAATCGACTTCGTCCAAGCGCCGTACTTCACGGAAGCGTCGGTCGAGAAAGAGAAAGGCATCATCGGCCAAGAGATTCAGATGTATCAAGACAATCCAGGCTGGCGGCTCTACTTCGGTTTGATTGAGGCGATGTACGCCGAACATCCGGTCAAAATCGACATCGCCGGGACGATTGAATCGATCAGCGCCATCACGGCCGACGATTTGTATCGTTGCCATCAAGCGTTCTATCATCCGAGCAACATGGTGCTGTTCGTCGTCGGGAATATCGACCCGGACGCCATCCTTGCGGAAATCACCGCCAATCAGGCGGCGAAGACGTTCCCACAGCCGCTGTTGACAGCGCGGGAAGAAATCGAGGAGCCGGAGACGGTGCATCTGGCCGAACGCATTATCGAGATGGACGTCTCCGTCCCGAAAGTGATGATCGGATATAAGGATACGCCGCTCACGGGCAAGGACGGCATGAAGCAAGAGCTCATCGTCGAGCTCCTCATGCACGCCTTGTTCGACACGACGGCGCCGCTCTATGCGGAACTGTATGCCGAAGGATTGATCGATGACGCGTTCTCCTTCGACTATACGTCAGAAGAGACGTTCGCCTTCGCCGTCCTGTCGATGGAGACGCCGCACGTCGAGCCATTCGTCGACCGTATCACGTCTGCCCTCGATCGTCCGCTCGAACTCGGCGCCGAGACGCTCGATCGCAAGAAGCGCATGATGAAAGGACAGTTTTTGAAAGCACTCAACTCACCGGAGTTCATCGCCAACCAGTTCTCACGTTACGCGCTCAGCGGTGGCAACATGTTCGACATCCCGGATTTGCTCGATGCGATTTCACTTGACGATTTGTACGCCGCGTATGACCGTCTCTTCCAAGCCGATCACCGGACCGTCTGCATCGTCAAGAAACCGTGACGACGCTGATTACAGGAGCGAGCGGGGCGATTGGCCGTGCCGTCGCCAGGTCGTTCCGGGACGATGACCTCATCTTGCAGGCGCATACGCAGGCGGAATCGCTCCGTGCGTTCGTCGCGAGCGAAGGACTGACGGCTGACGTCGTCACGTGTGACCTCGATGATGAGGCCGGGCTCGAGGCTTGGCTCGACACACTCGGACCGGTAGACCGCATCATCCACGTCGCCGGCAATCATGCCTACGGGTTGCTCGTCGACCAGTCGCTCCTCGAACTCGATCGGCTGTACCGGATTCATGTCCGCTCGATGGTCCGGCTCGTGCAACACGTCGTCGGGCAAAAAGCGTACGACCGCCCCTTGGATATCGTCGTCGTCTCGAGCGTCTGGGGTGAGGTCGGTGCGGCTGGGGAAGTCCTCTATTCGACGGTCAAGGCCGCCCAACTCGGATTCGTCAAAGCGTTCGCGCGTGAGGCGGGACCGTTTCATGTCCGCATCAACGCGGTCACACCGGGGTGGATTGACACTCCGATGAATGATACGGTAGAAGAGACGAAACAAACGGCCCGTGAGGAGATTCCGCTCGGCCGGTTAGGCGGACCTGAAGAAGTGGCGGAGACGATTCGTTTCCTTTGCTCCCCGGCTGCAGCCTATATGACCGGTGCCGTGCTCCGTATCGATGGCGGTTGGGTGTGAAACTTTGTCGCCACGACTGAAACGAGTTCTTTTCAATTCTTCTAAAATAATTTAGAATGAACAAGGTAGCGAGCACACATCGGAAAGGGTGGACGAGATGGATCATAAGTTCGAAGAATGGTATCTCGAATATGAACTTTGCCAAAATCGGCCCGGTATCCTGGGGGATATCGCTTCCCTGATGGGGATGCTTCAAATCTCAATCGTGACGATTAACGGCGTCGATCTCCAGCGCCGCGGCATGCTGTTAAAGGCCCCGGCCGCGGATCACGTCCATCGTCTGGAACATATTTTGCGCAAGATGGAAGCCATCGTCGTCATCAAGCTCCGGCGACCGAAACTTCGCGACCGAATCGCGATTCGACATGGGCGCTACATCGAGCACGACAATGACGACAAGAAGACGTTCAAATTCGTCCGCGAGGACTTAGGTGTCCTCGTCGACTTCGTCGCCGAACTGATGAAAGAAGAACGGCACTTGTTGATCGGGGTGCGCGGCAATCCGCGTGTCGGGAAGACCGAGTCGATTGTTGCGGCGAGCGTCTGTGCGAACAAGCGCTGGCTGTTCCTGTCATCGACGCTCATGAAGCAGACGGTGCGGACGTCGCTGTTCGAAGAAGAACGCGAAGGGGACCACGTCTATATCATCGACGGTGCCGTCTCGACGCGGACGATGGATGAACGCCATCGTCAATTGATTCGAGAAGTCATGCGGTTGCCGTCCGTGAAAGTCATCGAGCATCCGGACCTATACGTGCGCAACACCGATTGCGTGTTCGAAGACTTTGATTACATCATCGAACTGAGGAACTCACAAGATGAGGAGATTATCATTCCTCAAGAGACACATCGTGAGGCAGAATGGTTTGAATAACTACTTGAATGGAAGGTGTGGACCCCTGTGACAGAACTAGGGACTTTTTTGAAACAAAGGCGTGAGGCGAGCGGTTTGACGCTCGACCAAATCCAGCAGACGACGAAGATTCAAAAACGCTATATCATCGCGATCGAGGAAGGTGATTACAAAAATCTCCCTGGCTCGTTCTATGCACGGGCGTTCATTAAAACGTATGCGGAATCGTTAGGACTTGATGTCGATGAACTGTACGAAACGTATGCGAAAGACTTGCCGAAAATCGAGCCGCAACCGACCGTTCAATTATCGCGAAAGCAAACCTATTCGAAAGCGTCCGAGACGTCGAGCCGTGTCTCGCGTTGGGTACCAAAAGTCATGCTCGTGCTCGTCGCGTTCCTGTTGATGACGGCCGTCTATTACGTCGTCCGAAACCTTGATTTCGGCGACCAAAACGCGTCACCTACTGAACAGACGAACTCGGGTGTAACCATTGATCAAAACAAGGACGTGCCGGAAGAAGAGCCGGTCGAAGAAGAACCGCCGGCTGAAGAACCGGTCGAAGAAGAACCGGCAGAAGAGACGGAACCGATTGCGGTCGCGTCGACGAACGGGGCAGACCTCACATATGAGATCGCGACGGCCGATAAACTGACGACGGAGATTCATGTGAAAGAGTCGCCGGCGACATATGTCGGTGTTCGGGACACCTCACTCGAGGGAGCGTTCCTCGCTCCGGAATATCCGAACCAATCGAAACAAAACCCGATTGTCATCGAGGACGCGGAGACGGATACGCTTCGCATCCGAATCGGCTTGATCGGTGGGGTCGAGAAAATTGTTGTCAATGGCCGGGAGCTTGAATTAGCCGACTCGCCGGTCACACAAAATATATTTGTAAAGAGAGTCGACGCAGAATAAGTTGACTCTCCTTCTAGAGGAGGAGTTCTCGATGAACCTACCTAACCGTTTGACGATGTTACGGGTGTTGCTCATCCCCGTGTTCGTCGTCTTACTCGCCGTAGATTTTGATTGGGGAGACATCGCTTTCCTCGGGGCGGACGTACCGCTCCATCAATTCATCGCCGCGGTCATCTTTACGATTGCCGCTATCACTGACTGGCTTGACGGGCATCTCGCCCGGAAGCACAACTTGGTCACGAACTTTGGGAAATTCATGGATCCGCTCGCTGACAAACTACTCGTCACGGCGGCACTCGTCCTGCTCGTCGAGATGGATCTCGTCGCGGCATGGGTCGTCGTCGTCATTCTCTCGCGTGAGTTCGCGGTGACGGGACTTCGTCTCGTGGCGGCCGATGAAGGAATCGTCGTCGCGGCCGGGAAGTCGGGCAAAGCGAAGACATGGGTCCAACTCTTTGCCATCATCTTCCTGCTGTTCGGCAACCCGATTTTCAGCTATGTCGGTATCCCGTTCGGCGAATGGGCCATGTGGCTCGCGCTCGTCTTGACGATTTACTCAGGGGCCGAATATTTCGCACAAAACTATAAGATCATTGTAAAGTCGATGTAACCATCGGCATAGACGAGTTGTTCAGCTTGGCCGAACAGCTCGTTTTTTTATTGGGAGGAGGAATTTGGATGAAACGCACCGAAATCATTGCGGTAGGCTCTGAACTGCTCTTAGGGGAAATCACGAACACGAACGCCCGTTACTTATCAGAACAGCTGTCGAAATATGGGTTGTCCGTGCTGTATCATGTAGTCGTCGGAGATAATCAGGAACGTTTGCGAGCGACATTCGAACAAGCGCGATCACGAAGTGAATTCGTCATTGTCACTGGCGGCCTTGGGCCGACGGCGGATGATATCACGAAGACGACACTCGCCGAGGTGCTCGGTCGTCCACTCATCCGTGACGAGGCATCGCTCGAGACGATCCATCGTTTCGTCGCCTCGCGCGGACGCGAGCCGAACGAAGGGGACGCGCGGCAAGCAGACGTCTTAACCGGGGCCGAAGTGCTCACCAACCCGGTCGGTCTCGCGCCCGGGATGTGGATCGAGGACGAACCGACATGGCTGTTGTTACCGGGTGTCCCGTGGGAGATGAAAGCGATCGTCGACGCCACGTTCCCAGAAAAATTCGGCGGGATGACCATCGTCTCTGAATCGTTGCGCTTTTATGAAATCGGTGAGTCGGCGCTCGACGCGGCCGTCGTCGATTTGATGACCGGGTCGAACCCAACGGTCGCCCCGTACGCCGAGTCGGGCGAGGCACGACTGCGCATCAGCGCCCGCGCCGATACTGAGACCGTGGCGCGGGAGATGATTGAACGGGTCAAACAGGATATTTTGGCGCGGGTCGGTCACTATTACTTTGGTTCAGACGAGGATACGCTCGCCGCACGGCTGATTCACGAGTTACAAGCGCGCAAGGCGACGCTGTCGATTGCCGAGTCGCTCACGGGCGGTCAAGCCCAAGCGATGCTCACGGCCGTTCCAGGAGCATCCTCGGTGTTCAAGGGCGGGGTCGTCACGTACTCCGACGAGCTAAAAAATAGGTTTTTAGGGGTGTCCCTTGATACAATTGATTCACACTCGGTCGTCTCAAAAGAAGTCGCCTTTGAAATGATCCTCGGTCTGACGCGTCAGACCGGAACGGATTATGGGCTGGCGTTCACCGGCGAGGCCGGTCCGACGTCAAATTCGGGTCAGCCGGTCGGAAAAGTGTTCATCGGCATCCGGTCACCGGACGGGATTGACGTGATTGAACGTGATTACCCGCATCAAGAGCGGCATGTCATTCAAGCCCGGGCTACGAAAGACGGAATGTGGGCGCTCCTGCAACAAATGAAAAAAGGCGAATAAACGTTCGCAAAAAACTTGTGTATCGTCTTCGCTTCGCTTATAATGAAAGTATCAATCAAAGGAGGCTCATTAATCTATGAGTGATCGTAAACAAGCGTTAGAAATGGCATTACGCCAAATTGAGAAACAATTCGGTAAAGGCTCAATCATGCGCCTCGGTGAAAATACAGATCAGCAAGTTTCGGTGACCCCGTCAGGCTCAATCGCCCTTGACATCGCGCTCGGTGCAGGTGGTTATCCACGTGGTCGTGTTATCGAAGTGTACGGACCTGAATCGTCAGGTAAGACGACGGTGGCGCTTCACGCCATCGCTGAAGTTCAAAAGCGTGGCGGACAAGCTGCCTTCGTCGACGCCGAGCACGCGCTCGACCCGAAATACGCACAAAACTTGGGCGTCAACATCGATGAGTTGCTCTTATCACAACCGGATACAGGGGAACAAGCCCTTGAAATCGCGGAAGCCCTCGTCCGCTCTGGTGCGGTCGATATCCTCGTCGTCGACTCGGTTGCGGCACTCGTTCCGAAAGCCGAGATTGAAGGGGAGATGGGAGACTCACACGTCGGTCTTCAAGCCCGCCTCATGAGCCAAGCGCTCCGTAAATTGTCTGGTGCGACGAACAAGTCGAAGACAATCGTCATCTTCATCAACCAAATCCGTGAGAAAATCGGAATCATGTTCGGTAACCCGGAAACGACACCGGGTGGTCGTGCCCTCAAGTTCTACTCGTCGGTCCGTCTCGAGGTCCGTCGTGCTGAAACGCTCAAACAAGGTCAAGACATGGTCGGGAACCGGACGAAAATCAAAGTCGTCAAAAACAAGATCGCGCCACCGTTCAAGACGGCAGAAGTCGATATCATGTACGGCGAAGGCATCTCACGTGAAGGCGAGCTCATCGACATCGGGGCCGACCTCGATATTGTTCAAAAGAGCGGCGCGTGGTACTCGTACAACGAAGAGCGTCTCGGTCAAGGCCGTGAGAACGCGAAGCAGTATATGAAAGAGAACCCGTCGGTGGCCGCATCGGTTGAAGAACGGATCCGCGACCACTACGGTCTCAACGGTGAAAAGACGGTCACAGTCGAAGCTGACAACGATGACGTCCTCTCACTTTTAGACGAAGAGTAAGTAACCTTTCTCGCCTGACATGGTTCAGGCGAGATTTTTTTAGTATAATTTTTTTGATGAATTGGTAGTTCTATCCTGTCCGTGCATTGCATTCTAACAGGTAAATAAGTACAATAAAGCTATACGCGGGCTCGCTCGCGTTTTCATTCATGAAAAAATAAAATAACCTTGCGAAAGGGAGGTGAACATGATGGAATGGCTATTAGAGCTTATTCTGATCCTCCTTTTGCCGATAGCTTTTGTTGCAGGTTTTTTTGTGCGTAAATCGATCGCCGAAGCGAAGATTCAAGGTGCCGAGACGGAAGCGACCAAGATTGTAGAGCAAGCGCGACAACAATCGGAAGCGATGCAAAAAGAAGCACGGCTTGAAGTAAAAGAAGAGATGATTCAACTTCGCAATGAAACCGAACAAGAATTGCGCGAACGACGTGAAGAGCAGAAAGTGAAAGAAAATCGTTTCGTCCAAAAGGAAGAGCTTCTCGACCGGAAAGCAGACATGCTTGAACGGAAAGAAGACGCCTTGGATGAACGTGAGGCTGCACTCGCGAAACGGAAGCGTGAAGCGGAAACGCTCGAGAGCAAAGTGGAGGAATTATATGAGGAGGCACGCCAAGAACTAGTACGCGTGGCAGCCTTGTCGAAAGAAGAAGCACGGACCATCATCATGGACGAAGCGAAGCAGGAAGCGCTTCACGATGCTGCTCTCCTTCAAAAAGAAATCGAGCAAAAAGCAAAATTAGAAGCTGATAAAAAAGCGAAACACCTCTTGTCTCTCACGATGCAACGTTATGCGGCCGAACACGTCGCCGAGACGACCGTATCAGTCGTCAACTTGCCGAGTGATGAGATGAAAGGGCGGATTATCGGACGTGAAGGACGTAACATCCGCACGCTCGAGACACTCACCGGCATCGACCTCATCATCGATGACACGCCGGAAGCGGTCATCCTGTCTGGATTTGACCCGGTCCGTCGTGAAATCGCCAAGATGACGCTCGAAAAACTCGTTCAAGACGGTCGGATCCATCCGGCCCGCATCGAAGAGATGGTCGAGAAATCACGTCGTGAAGTCGATGAACGCATCCGTGAATACGGGGAAGAAGCGACATTCTCAGCCGGCATCCACGGAGTCCACCCGGACCTCGTCAAGACGCTCGGTCGAATGCGTTACCGGACGAGTTACGGTCAAAACGTGCTCGCCCACTCGGTCGAAGTGGCCCACCTCGCCGGCATGATGGCCGCCGAGCTCGGGGAAGACGTCACGCTCGCCAAGCGAGCGGGTCTCCTCCACGATATCGGGAAAGCCATCGACCATGAAGTCGAAGGCAGCCACGTCGAGATCGGTGTCGAGCTCGCCACGAAGTACAAAGAGCATCCGGTCGTCATCAACTCGATCGCCTCGCACCATGGGGACGTCGAAGCGACATCGACGATCGCGGTTCTCGTCGCAGCGGCTGACGCCTTGTCAGCGGCGCGTCCAGGAGCCCGTCAAGAGACGCTCGAAAGCTATATCCGACGCCTGGAGCGCCTCGAAGCGATCTGTGAGTCGTTCGAAGGCGTCGAGAAGTCATATGCCATCCAAGCGGGACGTGAAGTCCGGATCATCGTCCGCCCAGACGTCGTCGATGACGTCGTGGCGAACAAGATGGCCCGTGACATCTGTAAACGGATCGAAGATGAGCTTGACTATCCAGGCCAAATCAAAGTGACGGTCATTCGCGAAACGCGTGCCGTCGATTATGCGAAGTAACAAGAGCGGAGACATTCTCCGCTTTTTCTATTGGAGGAGGACAAGACTATGAAAATCTTATTTATCGGCGACGTGGTCGGAAAACCAGGTCGCGACATCTTGAGCGCCCAAATCGGACGCTTAAAAAGCAAATATAGCCCGACGTTCATGCTCGTCAACGGTGAAAACGCAGCCAACGGACGCGGTATCACAAAAAAAATCTATCAACAATTTCTCGAGCTTGGATTCCACGGCGTGACGATGGGGAATCATACTTGGGACAACCGTGACATCTTTGACTGGATCGATGATGCCGACCGCATCGTCCGCCCGGCCAACTATCCTACCGGTACGCCCGGTGTCGGGATGATGGTGTTGAAACAAGGCGGGAAGAAGCTCGCCGTCATCAACGCGATGGGGACGGTGTTCCTGCCGTCGCTCGACTGTCCGTTCCGCACCGTCGACGCGCTCGTCGAAGAGATTCGCGGCGAGGTCGATGCGATTTTCGTCGACATGCACGCCGAGGCGACGAGTGAGAAGATTGCGATGGGCTATCACCTTGACGGTCGCGTCCAAGCCGTCGTCGGCACCCATACGCACGTTCAGACGGCTGACAACCGCATCCTGAACAATGGCACGGCGTACATCACTGACGTCGGGATGACGGGTCCGCTCGACGGGGTGCTCGGCATGGATGCCGAGGTCGTCTTAAGAAAATTCATCACCCAGCTCCCGGTCCGGTTTGAAGTTGCCGAGGGACGGGAACAACTAAATGGAGTTTTAATCACAATCGATGACCAATCGAAACGAGCCACGAAAATCGAACGCATACACCTAGATGATCAGACCGTATGGTTTGATTGAACAACCTACCCGAGGGGGAAACAAGAATGGACGTACTCAAAGTTTCGGCAAAATCGAATCCTAACTCCGTGGCGGGTGCACTCGCTGGCGTACTTCGTGAAAAAGGAACGTGTGAGATTCAAGCAATCGGCGCTGGAGCGCTCAATCAATCCATCAAAGCGGTCGCGATCGCGCGTGGTTTCGTCGCGCCGAGCGGGCTGGATTTGATTTGCATCCCTGCGTTCACCGACATTATGATTGACGGAGAAGAACGAACGGCAATCAAGCTCATCATCGAACCACGATGAGCTTGCGGTCGGGACATAGGTCCTATTCTTGTAAGAGAAGCCATCGGCGCGGATGGCTTCTCTTTTTTGTCTGGAAAATCGACGTTCTATCTTCTCAGGTTCGTCATTTTATGACAAGATGAAAGAGAACGTGAAGTTCGATTAAGAGATGAAGAGGGGGACGTTTTCAATGGAACAGCTCGTGTCTACGACAGAGAAGGAAGCAACGACACCTGTGATGAAAGCGATTCAAAAACATACGGCCGGATTCGGGGCCCAATTGGTCGAAGTGCCAATCCCGACACCAGGAACCGGGGAAGTGTTAATCAAAGTGAAAGCGACATCGATTTGTGGGACCGATGTCCACATTTATGAGTGGGACGACTGGGCAAAGAGCCGGGTCAAACCGCCATACGTGTTCGGTCACGAGTTCGCGGGGGAAGTCGTGGCGCTCGGGGAAGGAACGAAACGCATCCAAATCGGACAAACCGTATCGGCCGAGACGCATATCGTCTGTCACCAATGTAAACAGTGTTTGCGCGGGCAGTATCATATCTGTAAGAACACGAAAATCATCGGTGTCGACACGCAAGGCTGTTTCGCTGAATACGTCGTCATGCCCGAAGAGAACTTGTGGGTCAATCCAGAGTCGATGCCGGCCAAGCTCGCCTCGATTCAAGAGCCGCTTGGAAACGCCGTCCATACAGTGCTCGCGAGTGACGTGTCGGCCAAGTCGGTCGCCATCGTCGGGTGTGGGCCAATCGGGCTCATGGCCGTCGGCGTCGCCAAAGCGGCGGGCGCGAGCCGCGTCTATGCGATTGACGTCAACCCGTACCGGTTGAAGCTCGCCGAAGACATGGGGGCGGACGTCGTCATCAATAGCCTCGAGCAAAATCCGCTCGAGCTGATCATGGATCAGACCGATGGGGACGGCATCGATGTCGTCTGTGAGATGAGCGGGCATCCGGTCGCCATCGACCAGGCGTTCAAGATGGTCACGGCCGGCGGGGACGTCAATGTGTTGTCACTACCAGCCAAGCCGGTCGCCATTGACTTGACGCGTGACGTCGTCTTCAAAGGGGTGCGCGTTCAGGGCATCACCGGACGTAAGATGTATGAGACGTGGGGTCAAGTGTCGACGCTACTCGCGACAGGTCAGCTGAACGTAGAACCGATTATCACGCACGTGTTCAAGCTCGAGGAGTTCGAGCAAGGTTTCGAGCTCATGCGGGCCGGGAAGTGCGGTAAAGTGGTCTTATTACCATAAACAGGGGGAATCGATATGGCATTTGAACATATTACAGAAGCAGTCAATGAAATGAAACAAGCGGGCACGTTCCGCTCACTCGTGCCGCTCGAGTCGGCGCAAGCGAACGAAGTCACGATCGACGGCAAATCGCTCGTCCAGCTGTCTTCGAACAACTATCTCGGACTCGCCAACCATCCGCGCTTGAAACAAGCGGCGATTGAAGCGGTCGAACAGTTCGGGGCCGGCACAGGTTCGGTCCGGACGATTGCCGGGACGTTCGAGATGCACGAGGCGTTCGAACGCGAGCTCGCCGAGTTCAAACATACGGAAGCGGCGCTCGTGTTCCAGTCGGGCTTCGCGACGAACCTCGGCGTCTTGTCGGCCCTCCTCGGTCCGGAGGACGTCGTCATCAGTGACGCGCTCAACCACGCCTCGATTATCGATGGCATCCGGTTGACGAAAGCGGCTCGCCGCATCTATAAGCACACCGACCTCGCCGATTTAGCGGCGGCGTTGAAAGAGACGCAGGACTATCGGACGCGTCTCGTCGTCACGGACGGCGTCTTCTCGATGGACGGCAACATCGCGCCGCTTCCAGAAATCGTCGAGCTCGCCGAGAAGTATGACGCGGCGGTCATGGTCGACGATGCCCACGCCTCGGGCGTGCTGGGCAAAAACGGCCGCGGTACGGTCAACCACTTCGGGCTTGACGGCCGGGTCGCGCTCCAAGTCGGGACGCTGTCGAAAGCGATCGGTGTCCTCGGTGGCTACGTCGCCTGCTCGAACGACATTCGTGACTTCTTGATTCAAAAGGGACGTCCGTTCTTGTTCTCGACGTCACACCCGCCAGCGGTCGTCGCGGCGAACCGTGAGGCGATCCGTGTCATGAAAGAAGAAGAGGAGCTGTTCGATAAGCTTTGGGCGAACACCGAGTTCTTCAAGACGGGTCTTCGTGATCTCGGCTTCGATATCGGCCATGCGACGACGCCGATCACACCGGTCATGCTCGGTGAAGAGACGCTCGCGCACACATTCTCGGATAAGCTGAAAGACCACGGCGTGTTCGCACAGAGCATCGCCTTCCCGACGGTCGAGAAAGGCAAGGCCCGGATTCGGACGATCGTGACGGCGGAACATACCCGTGACGACCTCGAACGTGCGCTCGCTGCCTTCAAGGCGGTCGCCGAAGAATTGAACGTCACACTCCACGCGTAAGATTGAACTGCAGACAAATCGTCTGCAGTTTTTTTATTGGGGCGATGTGGTCGTGAGATAAACAATCATGCCCATTCGTACATTCATTTGAAATTTTTGGTAGACATATAGGAAGGCAGGCTCTAAAATTTGAACAGGTAACTCATAGTTTTTAGATATTTATTATTTCACATACCGTATTTTCATACATAAAGGAGTTTAAAAGAAAGATGTTAGCGACTGTTCTATTTTTAAGCGTCTGTCTAGGTATCATTTTATCAACCGCCGGCATGTATTTGCTGATCAAGCCGAAACGAATTGTATCAGGGGATAGTACGACTGTGGACAGCATTATTGGTACGCTCGTGCTTCATGTCATCATCGTCTGCATGACGACAAAGCACATAGGAGCACTTCTGTTGCTCCTCGGGATTGGCATGGGGATGGGGATACTATACGTTGAATTGTATGATGAGCTATTACCGCACGTGAATGAAGTGAGAACGTGGTGATGGAGCAAAACACGAATTTAGCGGTCGGAACAATCATGTCCGCCGAAACATTTTCTATCCTGACGATTTCACCCCCATTCATTATCAACGTCATCTTTAGCGTGTTGATTTTAATTGGTGTGTTTTATTTTCGGAGTGAGAGTTGGAAAGGGCTGTTACTTAATATTGCTCTGACGCTGTGGTCACTGCTTTTCATATCGGTGTATATAATCGCCTGGTATGTGCGGTTGAAGTACGATATCACGCCGGACTTTGCGGCCTCGTTTGCGCCGGGTCTACTTCCAGGATGGAAAGAAATTATTGCGCAAGGGATGGAAGAACCAGATGTTACTGGGAATGCAGTCACATATAGTGCGTTGATCTTTTTCACTCGAGAATATAACGGATGGTATATGTGGGTGTTTAGAGCATTTGCCATCGTACCGGTGAGTCTATTTTTCGTCAAGTATGTCCCCATCGTCTTCAATTGGCTCTTCACATAAAAAAAGCAAGGCACGTGGCCTTGCTTAAAGGATGAACATTCCGCGGAATCCTCGGGCCGCATAATACGAATCGGCACCATTATGATAGACGAAGATCTGGTCGTAGCGCCGGTCGCAGAATAAGGCGCCGCCTTTTTGACGAATCGATTCCGGGGTGGCAATCCAGCTCGACGTCTTCAAGTCGAACGTGCCGAGCGTCTGCAGATGGCGATACGTTGCTTCGTCGAGTAGCTCGATTCCCATCTTCTCAGCTGATGCGACGGCACTCCCATCCGGTTTGTTTTTTTTTCGTGCCGCTAACGCCGCATCGTCATAGCAGAGGCTGCGTCGGCCACTCGGGCTTTCAGGTGAGCAGTCGCAAAAAGCTAAGGCACCATTCGGAAGTCGAATGACATCTGGCTCACCGCTAGTCCGTTCCATCTCGGCAAGCACGCCGAGTTTCTGGTCGTTTGCTTGAAGACGCGTCAAGACGTCGTGCCAAGTGAAATCAGGATGCCGTTCCGGGTGGTCATTAAATCGAACATGCAGAGTTTGCAATATCTCGTCTTTTTCATGATTTGATAACGTATTCATATTTAGCTTCCTCCTAATCAGCGTTTTCTTTTAGTATACGCTATGCAGAATGAATCTGAAGCAACCGAAATAAGTTTAAAAACAGGCGCCCTCTCAAAGCAAGAATGGGCTAACCTAAATTTTTGAGACAATATAAAAACACCTTCGCAGTGGTACACTTAAAAAAAGTGCTAGCATCGGAGGTGTTTTTGCGT
>NZ_JACSLZ010000014.1:0-47655 GCF_018618395.1 Exiguobacterium sp. s149 | reverse complement strand
GCAAAAACACCTCCGATGCTAGCACTTTTTTTAAGTGTACCACTGCGAAGGTGTTTTTATATTGTCTCAAAAATTTAGGTTAGCCCAGTTTCCCGTTGGGGCGACACCATCTTTTTACATCAATTTGACCGTGACGAGACACAAGTCGTCGTCAATCTCGATTTTAGGGACGAGCTGTTCGGCGACGTGACGGGCGTAGTCAAGCCCGTATGACACGACGTCCTTCTCGAGCCAACGGATGCCGTCGTCGATGTCTTTGCTGTAACATTCCATCAATCCGTCCGTATACATATGCATCGTCATCCCCGGTTCGATGTCGACGACGTTTGACTCAAAATTCGGCTCCTCGAACATGCCGACCGGGACACCGGTCGTCTCAAGACGAGTCACGCCCGAGTCCGACGTCACGATGACCGGCGGGTGACCGGCGTTGACGTACTCGATTTGCCGTTTCGTCGTGTCGATATAACAGTAGACCGCCGTGAAATAGCTCTGCATGTCCTCTCCCGAGAACAAGAATGTCATCTGACGGTTCAACTCACTCATCACATCGACCGGATATTGGACGTTGCTGACGAGACCGGGCAAAATCGAGCGGATGCCCATCGTAATCAACGCCGATGAGACACCGTGCCCCATCACATCGAAGATGATGACGCCGTAGCGGTCAGGGGCGACCTGGAACCAGGCGTACATGTCCCCAGCCAGTTTTTTGGACGGCAAGTATAGCGCCCGGACGTCAATCTCATCGTTACTGATGGGCGGGGTCAACGCGCTCTGTTGAATCTTTTGCGCGAGATCGAGGTCGTATTGCAACCGCGCCTCATATTTTTTCCGTTCGTCGACGGCCGCTTTATACCGGAGTGCGGAGCGGATTCGCGCGAGCAGTTCTGTGATTTTTATCGGTTTGGTCGTATAGTCGGACGCTTCGGCGTCGAGACCTTCCGCGATTTGCTTTTCTTCGGTGCGACCCGAGACCATAGTGACGGGAAGCTCTTCATAGCCGCTCATCTGTCGAATCCGTTTGCACGTCTCGATTCCAGAGATGCCTGGCATCTCAACATCAAGCAGGACAAGGTCGTATAGCGACGGGGCTTGCGGGTCCATCAGGAGCGCGAGCGCATCTTCACCACTCGAGACCGAAATCGTCTCATAATCATGTTGATGCAATAATTGTTCGAGAACCATCGTATTGACCGGTTCGTCGTCCACAATCAGAATCGCCATAGTCATCCCTACTTTCTCTGTCAGTGTTCTTCTATACATTATTGTATCATATCTAATCGCTTCATTAGGTATTTCAATGCTGTGACAGTTCGAAGTGGTTCAAAGATGGAGATTCTCTTTTGTTTTTGGCATACTAGAAGTACGAAAGCGAGGAATGCCGCATGGGATGGATATTCGCTGTGAGCGGTTTGATTATCTTGCTCGTCTTGATCGCGTCAATCGTCGTCATTCAAAAAGGATATGCCTATAAAGATAACAAGGACGACATCGTGCTCGATTATGATGAGATCAATCGCCGTATCACTGAAGAAGAACAGCAGAAAAAATAGAGCCATCGGCCGATGGCTCTATTTTTTATTTGAATTCGAAGCGAAGTGCCCCTTTCTCGAGATAAAGCGCAGCATCGAACGTTTTGTCCCCTTTTTTGAACGTATGCACGTTCGATTGCCCACCGTTGATCATCTGTTTCAGCTCATCTTTGGCAATCCCGACACCGAGCACTTGCTTCGACATCGTGAACTTGCAACCTTCGCGGTAGCCGCTGCAGCCGATGAACTTCGGATGCTCGACGAGCCCCTTTCCGCAACTCGGACAGACGCCGAACGAGGCTTTCGGCCGGGACGCCGATTTTTTACCGAAGCGTCGGGCCTCGATCGTGTAGCCTTCCGGGTTCGCCGTCTCGACGCGCGCTTTCGCCTCTTCGACGATATGAATCGACATCTTTTTCGCCTGGTCGATGAATTCGGCGGCCGAGGCTGAGGCCTGCCCGATCTCGTTGAGGCGCTTCTCCCATTTGGCGGTCATGGCCGGCGAGGCGAGGATGCTGTCGCCGAGCACGTCAATCAATAGACGTCCCTTGTCGGTCGGGACGAGCTCTTTCTTTTGCAGGTCGACATAACCCCGCTTCTTCAAACCATCGATGATATTGGCTCGAGTCGCCTCCGTGCCGAGCCCTTCGACTTCTTTCATGATGTGAATCAATTCCTCGTCGTCGAGCTGTTTCCCGGCCACTTTCATCGCCATGATGAGCGCGCCTTCCGTATACCGTTTCGGCGGTTCCGTCTGTTTCGACAGCACTTCGACTTTCTTTTCCGTCAACGGTTCGCCGAGTGTGAGCGCCGGGAGTTCGACGTCTTTGGACTTCATCTCGACGACTTGACGATAACCGGGACTGACGACGACCGTCCCTTTGGCCCGGTACAAGTCGTCCCCATCCATGAGATCGACCGTCGTTTTCTCCAATTTGGCCGGCGGGGCGAACGCCGCCAAAAAACGTCGATTGATCAAATCGTATAGCTTCGCCTCGTCCCCGCTGAGTCGGGCGACATCCCCGCACGCCTCGGTCGGGATGATCGCATAGTGATCACTGACCTTTTTCGCATTGACGTAGCGGCTGTTGCGGGACGGGTTCTCGGTCAACACGTCCTTCAGTCCGGCATAGGCCGTGGACTTCAATAGGCGCGCTTTCGTCTGCGGGAACAACGTCGCCTCGTCCGGTGTGACGAAACTCGAATCGGTCCGAGGATAGCTGATCCAGCCTTTCGTATATAGCTTTTGGGCGATATCGAGCGTCTTCTTCGCCCCGAAGCCGAACCGCTTGCCGGCCTCGGCCTGCAGACCCGATAAGCTGAACCAAAACGGCGGTTGTTCCGTCTTCTCTTCCTTGTCAATGGAATGCACGATCGCCGTCCCGGTCGCCCGGTTGACGACCGCGTCGGCTTGAGCGCGTGTCTTAAGTTTCGTCGTCTTGCCGATCGTGTATTTCGCTTTGAACGTGCCGCGCCCTTTTTGGAGCGTCGCTTCGACCTCGAAATACGGTTCTGGCACGAACTGCTTAATCTCGCTTTCGCGATTGACGATCAAGGCGAGCGTCGGTGTTTGGACACGACCGAGCGAGAATACGTCCTCGATGCCAATCGTCTTCAACAACGTCGTATACGCGCGGGAGGCGTTCATGCCGACGAGCCAGTCGGCGCAGGCGCGACTCATCGCCTCGTGATAGTACGGGACGGTCTGATCGCCCGGTAAGAGCGCGGCGAAGCCGCGGTCGACCGCCTGCTCGGTCAAACTCGAGATCCACAGGCGCGACAACGGTTTTTGATTGCCGGCGAGTCGTAAAATGAGTCGGACGATGGCCTCCCCTTCCCGCTCGGCATCGGACGCGATGATGACGTCGGTGATGGATCGGTCATGCAACCACTTCTTGATCGTCTGGAACGGTTTTGACTTGCCTTTCGAGATGCGATAGTCGAATCGGTCCGGGACAATCGGGAGTGACTCATATTTCCACGATTTCCATTCCGGCTTATAATGGGACGGTTCTTGAAGTTCACATAAATGACCGACCGCCCAGACGACGATGGCACCTTCCGGGAAACGGGCACACGAAGCGATCTCAATCTCGTCTTTTTTCTTTTTGGATGGATACGGCGCAGCCAGCTTTTGAGCTTGCGACGGTTTCTCCGCAATGATTAATCTCATAGGATCCCTACTTTCAAAGTCATCCGAAATCTCTTGTCGGAACGACACTTTCGAGAAAGAATGTATTTTCTTATCTATTCTATAATATCATTAGAAGAGTATGCACAACATAAAGGGGGATGTCTCTTGTCTTATCTTATTTTATTCGCCGCCGTCTTTTTCTTATCGACGAGCGTCTTGTTCGTCAAATGGACGTCCGCACCGGCCGAGACGGCCGCGTTTTACCGGATGCTCATCACCTGTCTGATGTTATTGCCTTTCGTCGACTTCAAGTCACTCCTCCGGACACGGCTCATGACGCGTTACGCCTTGCTGCTCAGCGGGACGTTGCTCGCGTTCCATTTTTGGCTCTGGTTTTTATCGCTCGATTATACAACGGTCGCCAGCTCGACACTGTTCGTCACCTCGAGTCCGATTTTTGTCTTAATCGGAAACGCCTTGATCTTTAAACGCAATCCGACTCGGAAAGGTTTGGCCTTCGCGCTCATCGCTGTCTTAGGAGGCATGCTCGTCGCGGCCGGCGATATTCAACTCGGACGTGAAGCGTTGTTCGGGGACCTGCTCGCCTTAATCGCGGCGCTGCTCATCGCCGGCTATTGGCTCGTCGGTCAACACGTCCGGACCGAGATGAACACGAATACATACTCGTTCAGCGTCTATTTCGTCGCGACGGTCGTCCTTTGCTTCATGCTTCTCGTCCGGGGGACGACGTTCACCGCGTTCGAATCGGTCAACTGGTGGTATTTCCTCGCGCTCGCCTTTTTCCCGACGATTTTGGGGCATAACTTGTTCAACTATGCGCTCGCCCGCGTCAGTGCGACCGTGGTCAGCATCACGATTCTTGGGGAAGCGCTATGGGGCATGCTGTTCGGCTATGTCTTCTTTGAGGAACGCCTCGGCGTCATGCAGTGGATCGGCGCGGCCGTCCTCCTCGGCGGAATCTACTTGTTCCTAAAAGAAGACGCCCGCTCTACCAGAACGGACGTCACTTCATAAATTGGTTGCTTTCGCTTCGATTTCATCTTCCGACGGGCGGAATAAGAGCTTGCGGTCCCACACCGCCATGCCGACCGCCGTCAGGAACGTCATCGCGTCGGCAATCGGGAATGCGAGCCAGACGCCGAACACGCCGAGGAAGTTCGGCAAGATGAAGACGAGCGGAATCGTATAGAGCGTCTGACGCGACAGCGACAAGAACATTGCGACCCTGGCCTTCCCGAGTGATTGATAGATGCCGTTGACGAGCATTTGCACACTCGGGAGGAACGAGACGGCGAATAGCACATGAATCGCCGTCACACCGCCGGCGATCAAGTTGGCGTCGGTCGTGAACATGCGCATCAACTGTTCCGGGATCAATTGGAGCGTCAACCAGATGATGACGGCAATCGCAATCCCGGCCCGCATCGCCGTCCAAATCGTCTCCCGCATCCGATTGAATTGTTTGGCCCCAAAATTGTAGCCGACGATCGGCTGCATGCCTTGGACGATGCCCATAATCGGCATGCCGACGAGCGCCATGAATTTATTGATGATCGCGAAGATGGCAAGTTCCTCGGTCCCCCCATACGTACCGAGCATGACGTTGACCGCGACGAACAAAATCGACTGCGACACCATCATGATGAACGAAGACGAACCGATCGCCATAATCTCCTTCAATTCGCCGAACCGTAATCGGAACTTTCGCCATTGGAAATCGAGATCGGTGCGGCGATTTTTTGCGAAAAAGAAACGGAGCATGAGCACCGACCCGACGACTTGAGCGAGCGCCGTCGACCAAGCCGCCCCGTATATGCCCCACCCGAACGTGAAGATGAACAACGGCGTCGTCACCAAGTTGACGACGACGGTCGTGAGCATCACTTTCATCTGATAGGGCGCCTGCCCTTCGGCACGCACCATCGCGCTCGCCGCCAGCGTGAACATGAAGAACGGCGAGCTGATCAACACGACCGATAAGTATTGTCGGCTCAATTCCATGATGGCTGATGTCGCCCCGAACACTTTCAAAATGTCATCCAGCATGAAGAAGGCGGAACTGACCGCGAAGGCAGCGAACACGCCGACGAGGACGAGGACGTTCAAAAACGTGACGGCGGCACCGGCATCGTCGCCTTTACCGAGTTTCCGTGAACTAATGGACGCCCCGCCCAATCCGACCGCACTCGAGACGGCCATGAGAATCATTTGAATCGGGAACGCGATCCCGATAGCAGCCACGGCAGTTGCCCCGATGCCGCGGGCGACGAAGATCGTATCAATGATATTGTACAGTGCCGTCACCAGCATCCCGATCATCGCCGGCAGCGACAGCTTGAACAGCAAGCGGCCAATCGGGTCGGTCCGGAGCTGCTCCGTATTTTGATTCATGCTTCCATCCCCTTTGTCGTCTATGTTAACAGGGTAGCAAGATTGGATGGAACGGTCGACTATGTTGTCTTGCCGGATGTGTCAGACGTGACTCGGTTCGTGTGTGTTCACGACACCGGCTTTTCGCTTGCGCATGATGAAGTCGGTCGCGACCGGTCGCTCGACCTTGACGCGTACCGTCATCATCGCCTGGTTCGCCGTCTCAAGTCTTTCCCCTGATTCATCGTACAGTTCCTCGATTCGTTGCGAGAAATGGACGAAACCGGGACCGAAGAACTCGACTTCTTCCCCGCGTCGGAAATGGTTCCGTTGCTCAAGTGTCGCCAGCTGTGTCGACGCATCGTACGAGATGACGCGGGCCGCGAACGCATATTGCGGGATGGCGCGCGGTTTGCCGAACAGTTGCTCGTTCTCGGTCGGGACGCCGTAATAGAATCCGGTCGCGAGTTCACGTTGCGCCGCTTTCCAAATCTCTTCTTCCCAGGTCGGATCGAACACGAAGCCATCAGGATCGTCACAGTACGCATCGATGACTTGCCGATAGACGTTACAAACCGTCGCCACGTAATGAATCGATTTCATCCGGCCCTCGATTTTCAAGCTATCGACACCAGCCTCGACCAAATCCGGGATATGGCGCACCATCGCCAAATCGACTGAGCTCATCGAGAACGGTTCTTCGTCACGTGCCGCCATCTCATCAGTCAATAGCTCATCCGCTTCAAAGAAGCCGTATTTCCAACGGCATGACTGGGCGCAACCGCCACGGTTCGCATCACGAAGTGCCATATGGTTCGACAGCGTGCAACGACCCGAGTACGAAATGCACATCGCCCCATGGACGAACGTCTCAATCTCGACATCGACTTGGCGCTTCATTTCTCTAATCTCTTCCATCGATACTTCTCGGGCGAGGACGATTCGCTCCAACCCTTCCTCTCGCCAAAAGCGAAGCGTCTCATAGTTCGTCGCCGATGCCTGCGTCGACAGATGGACCGGCAGCCCCGGAGCATCCGTGAGACAAACCTCAATCATGGCCGGGTCGGAGACGATGACGGCATCGATGCCGATATCACGGAGTTTACAGAAAAACGCTCCTGCGCCATCGATATCCCCTTCATGGGTGACCATATTCGCGGCGACGTATACTTTCGCCCCACGTTCATGGGCGAACGCGACGCCCTCGGCCATCTCGTCATAGCCGAAGTTGCCGGCCCGCGAGCGGAGCCCGAACTGTTGCCCCCCGATAAAGACCGCATCCGCCCCATACAAAATCGCCATCTTCAATTTTTCTAAATTGCCGGCCGGTGCTAATAATTCTGGTCGTTTTTTCATGTCGATCCCTCACTTGATCTCTTCTGGATTTCGTAACAATAATCCCGTCCCGAGCCGGAATTGTTCCGGTTGCAGTTCGGCGAGGCGCCGTTCCATGCCGAGACGGTCGAAGCGACCGTTCAACAAATCGGAGCGGGCCTTATCAAACAGGCGGACGATGTCGACGAACGCGTCACCCGCGTGCCAGCCCTCGAGCTTCCACGTATGCAATCCACCCGTCAATAGGACGGGCAGTTGTCCCATGAGCGTCAAATCCTGAGAGAACACATGCGTCCCGTTTTCGTCTTCATACACCGGATAGCGGCTCGTCGCATCGGATGGTTCACTGACGTAATATTCACGCATGCCCGCCTGGTCACTCGGCCGACCGATTTCTTTGAAATAGTTCGTCAACAACGGGCGCTTCGAGTGGTGGATGCACGTCGGGCCATACACTTGAACTTCGACCGGCAATCCGATTTGCTGTTGAATCAGTCCGAGTTCGACCAGCGTCACTTCCCGGGCCGCGATGGCCCCGATGGCATCGCGCTTTCCCCAAAATTGAATGTGTCGGGCCGACGTGACGAGCGTTTGAGCATCATACCAATAGGGGATATTTGCATTACGGATTAAGCGGATGGCGCCCGGGTCACCGGCCGTCACACTATCGATTCCGATGTCTTTCAATGCCGTTAAATAATCAGGCAACGTCTCAATCTGATGATTGTGCATCAAATTATTGACGGCGACGGTCACTTCTTTGCCATAACGGTGGGCGATGGCTGTGACTTCCCGCACAGCCTCCAACGACCAATCCCCCTTGTGGCGTAACCCGTATGTTGCTTCTCCGATATAGATGCGGTCAGAACCGGCCATCATTAGTGCCTCGGCCTGTTCGACGCTCTGTGCTGTAGTCACTAGCTGAATCATCATCTGGTTTCTTCTCCTCACTTTGTGAGCCTAATCACATATTCTCGCTATACTCTAGCACATGTTTTGACGGGATGACCGAGCAGGAATTTAACAACTCGTGAAGAAATCAGTAACAATGTATGACTTTTTACATCGAAGGAGTGAACGATTTTGACAAAAACAGCCTTAATCACTGGATCC
This sequence comes from Exiguobacterium sp. s149, assembly GCF_018618395.1. Classification (NCBI taxonomy): domain Bacteria; kingdom Bacillati; phylum Bacillota; class Bacilli; order Caryophanales; genus Exiguobacterium; species Exiguobacterium sp. s149. Next base: position 39,147 of record NZ_JACSLZ010000014.1, on the reverse strand, counting down.
TCGACCGGAATCGGACTCGACCTTGCCGTCTTAGCGGCGCGGGATGGATTTGATTGCATCCTCGTGTCTCGCAACGAGCCGCGGTTACACGAATTAAAAAAAGTACTCGAGAAGCGTTACCGTGTCAGCGTTCATGTCTTCGCCCTCGACTTGTCTGAACATCAGGCCGTAAAAAGGCTGACGAGTGCGATTGCCGACGCCGGGCTGACGGTCGACTTTTTAATCAACAACGCCGGTTTCGGGACGGCCGGCGAGTTCATCGAGCTCGATGCCGAGACCGAGGCCGAAGAAGTCCGTTTGAACGTCAACGCCTTGACGGAATTGACGAAAGCGTATTTGCCGGGCATGGTGGAACGGAACCATGGCTACGTGTTGAACGTCGCCTCGGTCGCCGCCTTCCAACCAGGTCCGTATATGGCGGTCTACTATGCGACGAAGGCGTACGTATTATCACTCACCGAAGCGCTGCATGCCGAGATGAAAGGGACTGGCGTGCATGTGAGCGTCCTCTGTCCGGGGCCGACCGATACCGGTTTCTTCAATCGGGCCGGCAGTGAGATGATGGTGTCGAAAATGCCGTCTCATCTCGTCGCCTTCTTCGGCTATAAAGGCGTGATGACCAACAAACGTGTCATCGTGCCGGGCGTCTCGAACCAACTGCTCGTCGCCGCGGCCAAGCTGATGCCGCGTGCGGTCAGCCTGGAGATATTGCGCCGCTTCCAAAAACCATCGGATGGCGGATCGGAAGAGGCGTCAACGGTCTGAAGTGATGTTGTATGTAAAAAAGGAGGAGGTCCCCGTTGTGGGGCCTCCTCCTTGCGTGATGACATTTACTTAAGACTTTGATAGCTGAATCATGCGCCGGATGAGTGACACGCCCGGGATACAGACCATCAGTGCCGTCGCAACGACGACCGACCAAGCCAACGCGCTTTCGAGCGTGAGCGTTCGTTCCGTCAGCCCGCCAAGGACGCTTCCGCCTCGGACGGATAAGACGATCATGAGTGCCGGCCAGACGCTAGCCCCGAGGATGCTGAGCATCCCGTAGCGCGTCCGTAAGAACCGACGTGACATCAACAATAGATTGAGTCCCATAAACAACAGTCCGATGAAAAGAAACCAACCGATTTCAACCAGATTGACGTATCCGCTCATGCACGTGTCACCTCACTCGGTGTGATATCCTTTTTTACCCGACTTCCCGCACAAATATGCGAACGAATAGATCGTGCAACAAGACGAGGAAGACGGCGTTCCCGATGCCGTGGGCCGCATCGAACGGCAGACTGAGTACGAGCAGCTTGACGAAGTCGGCTCCGATGACCTCCGCGAACGATAGATTGGCCGTCCAGCCATAGAGAAAACCGCTCAAGAGACCGACGCCAGCAAGTAGCCAGCGCGAGCGTCGGAGCAACGGTTTGAGCAGGATGACCACGAGTACGACGAGGAGCCATCCTAAAAATTGAAACAAGACGAACGGTCCGAGCCCGAGCAACAGTCCCGATAAAATCGGGACGAACAGCGCCAGCATGGCGGCGCTCGTGAACCCGAAATACAAGGCCGTCAACATGAGCAACGCCGTCGACGGTTGCACGTTCGGGATGGCCACGAACAGCCAGCGTCCGATGACAGCCAGGGTGAGAATCTGGGTCAAAACGGCGATTGGGAGATCCGTCCGCTCAAATCTTGACATGACTCCCGCCGCAATCAACAGGATGACGACGTATGTGACCATAGCGCACTCCGTTCCGTATACTCGGCTACAGTTCCATCAAAGACGAGTGTGCCGTTCGACAGGCACACGATTCGATCCGCCGCCTGAATCAATCGTTCGTCATGGGTCGCACATAAAATATGTGCCGTCGCGGCTTTCTCGATTAACGCCCGTTCAAACTGAGCTCGCTCTTGCTCGGTCAAGCCGACGCTCGGCTCGTCCAGTAAGAACAGCGAGGCTTCGGATGCGAAGACGGCTTGCAGTTGGGCGACGCGACGATTCTTTGCATGCGGGAACGGGCCATACTCTTGTTCAGCCGGTAAATAGACCGGCCGTTCGGTCCATTTGACCTTCCCATACAACGGTCGGACGCTTTTGGCGATCAATTCGAGCAATGTCGATTTGCCGCTCCCGTTCGTCCCGATGCAGATGGTCAGTCCCGCTCGCTTCGCCTCATACGATACATGCTCGACCGCATAGGACGCCTGCAACGGATGACGATAAGACACGTCCGTGACGACGAGCCGGGGCTCGTTCACGGTCGGATTGACGTGGAATGCGCCGGACGGGGTATGTTCGCGCGTCCTGTCCGTGTAAGCGACCCGAACACCGAGTGCGGTCAGCCTACTGAGTAACATCGTCAAATGCTCGACCCGAAACCGATCCAAATGTCGGAACGGCTCAATCAAGACGAGTGCCTCGGATGAATCCGCGAGCGCGTGCGCGATTCGAACAAGTTGCCGTTCCCCGCTCGAGCATTCGTCGAATCGTTTATGGAACAGGTGATCGATTTGAAGAATGGCTGCCAGCTCGGCTCCGCGCAGGGCGTCACTCCCAGAAATGAGCGACGCGACCTTCCCAGCGAGCGGGGTATCGAGGTGGACGACTCGCGCATGTTCCGCCTCTACCCATTGCTCCAATTCCTCATGTCCGTCTGCCAAGGATAACCAACGCATCTCGTACCCCTCCCTTCGTCAAATATGGATATAGAAGCCAAACAACCGGTGTGACCAGCAACGCTAGCGACCCGAATCCAGCAAGGACGAGACATTGAATCCAATCATGTTTTTCAAAGCGTCGCATCCGATTCGTCACATACACCGGCTCGAGGCGTTGACTGTCGATGCCGACGACGACCGCCTCTTGCCAGTCACGTCGCGGATGACTCGCCAACGATAGACGGACCGCCCGTTCCATCGTCGGGACGAGCGCCCAACCGCCGTACAGCAACCTTGTCGAACGAGGCCATTTGTTCAAGAACGGCAATAAACGCTCGAGGCGCATGAATCGATTGACCCAAATCATACCGAACAAAAAAGTCGCGAGTGGAATCAATTGATTTGTGACACCACCGACCGAAATCCTCCAACCGAGAACGAACGGGGCAAGTGAAATCAATAAGAACGCGAGGATAACACCGAGCATCGCCAGTGGAAACCGTCGTTCCATCAGTAACAAACCGAACAGACCAAGGAGGAGCCAAATCGAGTCATTCAAGTATGTCAACACGTACAAATGGACGAGTAAGAAGAAAAGGAGCGTGACCGGATGTCTGCGCTCCCAATCTGCCTCATTCGAAGAAAGAAATCGCATCTTCTTCGAACCGCCATTGAATGATGTCGGTCGATTCGACTTCTTTGGCTCCGGCGCCTTCATCGCCCGGGCTACCATTGAAGGCGTAAACCCAGCCTGAGGATTGTCCGGCCGACTTCTCTTCAATTCCGTCAACGGCCGTGACATAAGTCATGTCTCCGTCGCCGACCGATTCAATGTCAAGCTCGGTCGCTTCAAGGGCATCGAGTACCGTCGCCCCTTCTTCTAAGCACACACTCTTCTCATTGAACAGCGTCTCTTCGGTCGCCGCATTGTAAACAGAAATCGTCGGCTCGACATCACAAGCCGCTTCCTCGGTCGATGTCGTATCCCCTCCGCATGCGGTCAAAAGCGGGACTAGTAAACTCATCAGAAGCAATTTTTTCATAAATCAGTCAAATCCTCTCGTTGATGGATAGAGTAGTTGTATAGAATCGTGTATTTCTCACCCGTCGTCCGCCCTTGCTGGCTCAATCCCGACAATTGAATGCTGTTGGCGAGCACCGGCTCGCGTTGCAACCAGAACTTGACGAGGCGATTATCCCGATTGATCATGAGCATCGACTCATTCTCGAACGTGTACATATCGTACAGCCCATCGAATGAGAACTGGAGGAACGGGGCATCGACTTGGGTCGTGAATTCAGACCAGGCCGGTTTCCGGATCGCGTCGAGCATATGTTCAAAGTCGACGAGTTTCTCGAAGAACGCACTTCCCGAGTCCTTATTCAGTTCATCGACTTGACGATACGTCAGCTCGCCCGATTCGTCGTAGTTGATTCGAATCTGTTGATACGAATTTGCGCGTTCGACCATGAGCAAATATTCGAGCGAACGGAGTTCACCGTCCTCGCTGAAAATCATTTTGCTTCGGTCGAGTTTGATGGACTCACTGTTGATCCGGCGCAGAATGTTGTCCGTCATCTCGTCAAACGTCTCGTCTTTAATCGACACCGTTCCAATCTGTTGTGACTCGGCCCGGAATTCGGATTGATCAAAGAGCGGGACGAACAACAGGACGATGAAGAAAAAGAACCCGACGAGCGCCCCGTACCATTTATAGCGGCTATTGCGTTTCGGGAAGAATAAGAACGACATCAGGAATCCGATTGGAATATGAAAGCCACCAATCGGGAATGAAACGATCCCGAGCAATGAAAAAAATAAAAATTTGATAAGAAAGTTTGGTTCCGGTTCTTTCAGTTGATTTAAGCGTAAACCTAGCAACGTACTGATGACGAAAAAGACTAGCCATACGTATAGTTGTACTGTCACGTTAATCCCCCACTGTAAACTCGAAGAAGTCAGTCGCTACATGGCTATCTGGAAACACGGTGCGTACTTCATCCACAAACGCCTCGTCTCGACCTTGATAGCGGGCCGAGATATGCGTGACAATCAAACGGCCGACTTGCGCCGTTTTTGCGAGCGTTGCCGCCTCGACTGTCGTCGAGTGGCCGTATTGACGGGCGAGTTTCGCCTCTGCTTGCATGAACGTCGCTTCATGAACGAGCACGTCGACGCCAGTGGCGAGGATGGCTGCGTTCGGACAAGGGACCGTATCGCCTAGAATCGCCACGACCGGTCCTGGGACCGCGTCAGTGACGTATTCTTTAGAGGCGTACGTTTTCCCTTCAAACTCGAACGTGTCAGACTGCTTGATCGTCCGATAAATCGGTCCGCTCGGGATGCCGAGCGCCTTCACTTTTTCGACGAGCAATGCGCCCGGTCGTTCCGGCGCTTCGATGCGGAATCCATAAGACGGAAAGCGATGGTCAAGCCGTCTGACCGTGACGATGTGCCCGTCCTGTTCGAACGTATCGCCGTCCTCGTACTCGACAATCGTCAAGTCATAGCCGAGATAAGAACCGGTTACTTTCATCGTCAACTCGAGCCATTTCTTGATGCCTTTCGGTCCATACAAGGTGAGCGGGCTCGACCCGTCGAGCGCCGAGCGCGTCGACAGAAACCCGGGCAGACCGAAGACGTGATCTCCGTGAAGGTGTGTCACCCAGACGGCGGAGACTTTGCGCGGCTTGACTTTCGTATGCAACATTTGGTGCTGGGTCGCCTCGCCACAATCGATAAGCCACGTCTGTTTCGCAAGCGTAAGTGCCAACCCCGAGACGTTCCGTTGTTTTGACGGCATACCGGATCCAGTTCCTAAAAATTGTAACTTCATAAATAATATTGTCCTTTCTTGTCGTCCATTCCATGCTATACTGTAGGCAATCGTTGAAAAAGGATGTGATCCGTGATGAAGAAAGTTGAACATTCCGACTCAATCTATCAACAGATCCGGGAACGGGCGACTTCAATGAATCGCAAACACCAACAAGAATTAGGCACCTCAATCCTCATTCACGACATAGCGATGGAACTTCACTGTTCAGACGAACTCGTTTTAGAATCGTTGGAGTTCGCCGCATAATAGCTCGAACACATAGGAAGAGCCGACATCACGTCGGCTCTTTTTCATTTCGTTTTAGGTGTCGCGACGAGCTCGACAATTTGAACGACATATTCAACCAACTTGTACAGTTCGACGAGTGGCATACGCTCGTTCGTCGTATGAATTTCTTCATATCCGACAGCAAGGTTGACGGTCGGAATCCCACCGCCGGCAATCACGTTGGCGTCAGAACCGCCGCCCGAATGCAAGATTCGAATTGGACGGCCAATCGCTGTCGCGGCTGCTTTCGCCACTTCGACGACTTCGTCCCCTTCTTCGAACTTAAAGCCTGGGTACATGATGTCGATGTCGACTTCCGCACGTCCGCCATGTTCTTCAGCTGCGTCAAGATACGCTTGTTTCATCGCTTCGGCTTGTGCTTCCATTTTTTCATGAATCAATGAACGCGCCTCGGCGAGGACTTCGACGTAGTCGCAGACGATGTTCGTGGCACGGCCGCCTTCGAAGCGTCCGATGTTTGCCGTCGTCTCATCATCGATGCGGCCTAATTTCATCTTCGCGATTGCTTTCGCCGCGATTTGAATCGCCGATACACCTTTTTCCGGGGCTACACCGGCATGAGCCGTCTTGCCATAGATTTTGGCGTTCACTTTCGCCTGAGTCGGTGCTGCGACGATAATGTCGCCGACCGGGCCATCCGAATCGAGCGCGAATCCGAACTTCGCATCAATTTTCGAAAGATCGAGCACTTTTGCCCCGACGAGCCCAGATTCTTCTCCGACTGTAATCACGAACTGGATTTGACCGTGTGGAATCGCTTGTTCCGTCAACACGCGAACGAGTTCGATCATCGCCGTCAATCCGGTTTTATCATCCGCCCCGAGGATGGTCGTCCCATCCGTCACGACGTAACCGTCTTGAATACTCGTCTTGATCCCTTTACCTGGTGTGACCGTATCCATATGCGCCGTGAAATAAATCGGGTCGACGCCTTGTTTAGTCGCCGGTAGCGTAATAATCAAGTTGTTACCTGAATGAGCCGTTTTTGTCGACGCATCGTCTTCATAGACGTCGCATCCGAGCTCTGTGAAGACCGCCTTTAAATGCTCGCAGATGACTGCTTCTTCTTTCGTCTCTGAGTCGATCCCGACCAGTTGTAAAAATGTGTCAAGCACTCGTTTCTCGTTTACCATGAAAACATCCCTCCATCCAAACATTTCTAGGTTATTATAACAAACTCGTGCCGTTTGCACGAACCTTTTCCATTCTGTACAATGAGGACAAACACATTTGGAGGAACGTCATGAGTAAGAAACAGAAAAAGCGTCAACGCATTATTCAAATCGGTGTCGTCGTCATCGTATCCATCTTTTTATTGAGCACGTTTTTGTCCGGGGTGGCCATGTTCCTGTAACAGAAGGATATACCGCTCTTTTAAAATCAAGTAGCTTTTCACGTCCGACAAAATATTTAATAGCGATGAACGTACCTCAAATTCCTCACGCGACGTGGGGAGGGGTACGTTTTTTCGATAATGCTCAATCGTCTCTTCGAGCTCCCGCAGGAACGTCGAAGCGTCGGCCCGTTGATTGACGTTGTCGCCGACGCGTCGGAGGAACGTCGCGACAGGTTTGGCTTCATTGACGACCATCGTGATCTCCCGGGAGTTCTCGGCGATGCGCTTCAAGATGTCATACTGCCGTTCTCGCATCCGAAAGTACAGGTAATCCATGTCTTCGTTCCGCTTCCCAATCGAGTTCCCCATGCGACGGAGCGCAAGGTCTTTCCCTTGTTTCAAATAATCCCGTGTCTTCAAGAGCATCATCGAATGGTTGTTATAGACGCCCGTCTCGACACAGGCGGCCACATCATAAAAGTGAACGGCGAGAGCCCGGTCGATATTGTCCTTGATGCGCTCGATCTCTTTATCGAGTGTCGGCATATACATGTTGACGACGAGTCCTACCCCGACACCGATGGCAATCAATAACAACTCGTTCACGAACAAATCGAACGAGAACTGCCCTTCCGTATATAGATGGGTCAAGATGACGACACTCGTGATCATGCCGTCCTGCAGTTTGAGCTGTTGAACGAGCGGGATGAACATGACAAAATAAAGTGTGAGCGTCGCCGGTGAATAACCGAGCAAGGTGAACATCAATGCCCCCATGCCAATCGCAATCAGGCTGGCCATGACCCGCTCATAGGATGCCCGAAACGACTTTTTCCGTGTCTCCTGAATACTGAGGATGGCGATGATGGCTGCGAAGACGTAGTAATCGAGATGAATCGTCTCGGAGATGAGCATGGCGATCCCGGCTGCTGCCGCCGTCTTAAGCGTACGTGATCCGATTTTCATAATATCTCCTCCTCTCTCACAAAATTGTTCACTAGTTTCTTCCGTTTGGCAATCCATATGTTTGGAAGTGATCGTATTGAAAAGAAAAAAACGTGGCGTGATTCCCACGATGCTAACGCTCGCCCTCGCCGTTTTAGGTTTCCTTTGGCTCCAAGACCGTCCGAGCGGGTCGTATACCGTTCAGACCTATGACAGCGGGGACGTCTCGACCCGATCATTTGAGTCACTCGACGAGGCGCGGGCCTATATGGAACGTGGGGGCAACCGTGCCCTGCTCGATGCGTCAGGCGACGTCATCGACTTCATTGGCACTGGCATCGCCGTCACACCGACCGACCGAATCACAAACCTCTATCAGGACGCCGAGTTTAAGAAACGGCAGTCGTATGTCGCCGGCGGGACCCGACTCCGTCTCGTGCAGACGGCCGACAAGCATTTGTTGGTGAACATTTCCGGCGCCGACGTCTACGTGAAGCCGGCCGACATGACGCTTTATCCGGACGCTGTCGTCGAGCGTCGCGGCTTCTATCAAATGCGGGACGGGCAAGTGTTCCATACCGTCGAGGCGAACGGCAACTTGGCCGGGACGTTCCTCGTCGGACCGGCGCCGCAACAGTCGTCCGACCGCTATTATACGGAGGACGTGCGCGACGTGTTCGATTCGCCATACCAGTTCGCTTCGATCGCGTCGAAGGCACCGAATTCGGCTCGCGAGCTCGACGCATTTCTCGGTACACTCGACGACAGCCCGCTCGCCGGTAAAGGCGACGCCTTCAAAGATGCCGAGGCAGAGTTCGGCATTAACGCCTTGTTCCTCATGGCCGTCGCCGGACACGAGTCCGGGTTCGGTACATCAGCCATCGCCCGGGAAAAGAATAACTTGTTCGGCTTCCAGGCGACCGACAACGATCCGAGCGGAAATGCTGCCTCCTATCCATCTGTCGAGGCGAGCATCGACGCAGCGGCTCGACTATTCGCCGAAAAGTACGTGACGGGCGCCTATGACCGGGGGCCGTTCCCTGGCAATAAACAAGAAGGCGTCAACGTCAATTACGCCTCAGACCCGTATTGGGGCGAAAAAGTCGCCGGGACGATGTATCGCATCGACCGTGAACTCGGATTGACCTATTTAGAGCAGCTGAAGTGATGGCCCAACGGCCGTCACTTTTTTTTGCAGGAATCGCCCCTTCGCTGAGCGAATACATAAACTGAACGACCATTCATTACAAAGGGGGATTTGTATGAAAACGATTTGGATCACAGGTGGCTCATCGGGGATGGGCAAGGCGATGGCGTTAAAATTCAAAACCGAGGGCTGGAACGTCGCCATCAGCGGTCGCAACGAGGAGCGGCTACAAGAGGCGATGGGCGAACTGGAGGCCATCGGGGCCGGAGCAGCGATGGCCGTGCAACACGATGTGCGTGACTATGAGGCGTGTGCCGTGGCTCTCGATCAAATCATTGAACGGTTCGGTCCAGTGCACACGCTCGTCAACAACGCGGCCGGCAACTTCGTCTGCCCGACACTCGACTTGACGCCGAACGGATGGACGAGCGTCATCGACATCGTCTTGAACGGGACGTTCAACTGCACCCACGTGCTCGGCAAGCATTGGGAACGGGAGCAACTGCGTGACGGCTCCATCATCAACATGGTCGCGTCGTATGCCTGGCAAGCGGGCGCCGGTGTCGCACCGAGCGCGTCCGCCAAGGCTGGCGTGCTCAATTTGACGCGAACACTCGCCGTCGAATGGGGATATCAGTTCGGGGCGCGCGTCAACGCGATTAGCCCGGGTCCGATTGAGCGGACAGGTGGAGCCGACAAACTCGCCGTCCACGTCAAAGAGGTCGAACGTATCCGCCGCAATGTGCCGCTCGGCCGGTTCGGGACACCGGAAGAGATTGCCGACCTCGCCTATTGGATGGCGTCGGACGAGATGCGCTATTTGAACGGGGAATGCATTTCCCTCGACGGTGGCCATTGGCTGAATAAACATCCGTTCTAACCAAAAAACGGCCGAGGGATTCCTCGGCCGTTTCATATGTCTTGCCCTGTCCATTCCGCTTCGAACCGGTCTAAAAAAGTAACCATGAATGCATGGCGTTCCCGGGCGATTCGTCTCGCCCGTTTCGTATGCATCTGATTCGCGAGCCGGAGCAACTTCTCCTCGAAATGAGCGATCGCGCTTTTCGGGTCACCCTCGCCTTGGAGGCTATTGCCTCGTGCGCCGGCAAATTGGAACGTCCGGGCGATGCCGATTGCCCCAATCGCGTCGAGCCGGTCGGCGTCTTGCAGTATCGCGCTCTCACGTGACGACGGGGACCGTCCTTTTGAAAAGGACGACTCTTCAATCATCCTCAGGACGTGTGCCCGTTGTTCGGGGTCGATCGGTAACGTGTCAAGGTGACGTGCGACGAGACCTTTGTCACGTCCGAGCTTCTCATCCTCGACATCATGCAAGAGCGCCGCGAGCGTCAAAGCGAGACCGTCGACCGCTTCGCCTTCCGCGAGATGCATCGCCAAACGGCGGACGCGGTCGAGATGAGCCATGTCATGCCCAGTATGGTCTCCGGCATGGAGCTTTGTCACGTACCGCTCGGTCTCGAGCACCGCTGGATGACTCATCAAATCTCGATTGTCGTGTTCGGTTCAATCAAGAGACCGCGTTGATGCAATTGATCGCAGAACGCCCGCGCGTCTTGTTTGATGGGCGGGAACGTATTGAAATGGATCGGCACGACTCGTTTCGCTTGGAGCCAGTGCGCCGCATCGAGGGCATCGACCGGTCCCATTGTAAAGTTGTCTCCGATTGGGAGGAAGGCGACGTCGATCTCGAAGCGCTCGCCATACAGTTTCATATCCGAAAATAGTGCCGTGTCCCCTGCGTGATACACCGTGAGCGCGTTCGTCTCAATGATGAATCCGCCCGGCATCCCCATGTAGACCGGAACGTCGCCCATGTCGAGGCTCGAGCTATGAAACGCCTGCGTCATCGTGACTCGGCCGAACGCGAACGAATGGCCGCCCCCGATGTTCATGCCGTGGACCGAGAAGCCCTTCTTCTCATAATATGTCGCCAATTCGTGCGTCGCGACGATCGTCGCGCCCGTCTGTTTCGCAATCAATTCGACGTCTTCGATATGGTCGAAATGAGCGTGGGTGAGCAGGATGTAGTCTGCTTTGACGCTCGCCGGGTCGACATCCGTATGCGGATTGCTCGTCAGGAACGGGTCGATTAAGACGGACGTCCCGTCGATATCGAGTTGTACGGTCGCATGGCCATAGTAGGTAATCTTCATAGAAATCCTCCTTTTCTGGTGTCAGATGGATCGTTTCAGTTATAAGACTTTTTCTAAGAAACGTTTTGCGCGGTCGGTCTGCGGGTTAAGGAGCAAGTCGGCCGGTTTGCCTTCTTCCATCAAGATGCCTTCGTCGAGGAAGAGGACGCGGTCAGCCACTTCACGGGCGAAGCCCATCTCGTGCGTGACGACGACCATCGTCATCCCAGTCTCGGCAAGCCCTTTCATGACGTCGAGCACTTCGTTGACCATCTCTGGATCGAGCGCTGACGTCGGCTCATCGAACAACATGACGTTCGGCTCCATGGCGAGCGCCCGGGCGATGGCGACACGTTGTTTCTGACCACCCGACAGTTGGCTCGGGTAGGCGTCGATTTTCTCGGATAATCCGACGCGTTCGAGGAGCTTTTTCGCCCGTTCGATCGCCTCGGCCTTGCTCACTTTCAACACGTTGATTGGTGCGTACGTCAAATTGTCAAGCACATTCATATGCGGGAACAAGTTGAACTGTTGGAACACCATCCCGATGTTTTGACGTGCCTTCGAGACGTTCGCCCCTTTTTTCGTGAGCTCATAGCCGTCGACGCTGACCGTTCCAGACGTCGGTACCTCGAGCATGTTCAAGCAACGGAGGAACGTCGATTTCCCCGAACCGGAAGGACCGATGACGGCGACGACTTCCCCTTTCTCAATCGATGTCGTAATGCCTTTGAGGACCTCGAGGTCGCCAAATTGTTTGTATAAATCTTTTACTTCTATCATCTGCCATCACTCTTTCTTAGCCGTTTTTCTAGACGTTGACCAAGATACGTCAACACCATCACTATTGTAAAGTATATCACACCGGCAAACAGGAGCGGTTCAAAGTAGATCGCCTTTTGCCCACCGACGATTTGCGCCCGGCGCATGATGTCGAGCACACCGACCGTCGAGACGAGCGCCGATTCTTTCGTGAGCGTGATCATCTCGTTGACGAGGGCCGGCAAGATGTTTTTGAATGCCTGCGGCAAGATGATCGACCGCAGTTGTTTGACGTACGGTACGCCGAGGGCATCCGACGCTTCCCACTGGCCTTTATCGACCGCTTGAATCCCGGCCCGAATGATTTCCGAGATATAGGCCGCCGAGTTGAGTGAGAACGCGATGACGGCCGACTGGTACGGCGTCGTGATATAACCGGTCAATTGTGGCAACCCGAAGTGGATGATCGCGAGTTGCAAGATGAGCGGTGTCCCGCGGAACACGGCCGTGTAGGCGTGTCCGATGAAGTTGACGAGACGGTTCGGGACGATTTTGAATGTGGCGACGACGACGCCAAGCGTTATCCCGAACAAGGCCGAGACGAGCACGACTTGGAACATGACCGGGATCCCTTCGAGAATATACGGGATAGAATCATAAATCCGACTAAAATCCATTGTGAGTTCCTCCTAAAAAAGGCTGACTGATGCTTTCAGTCAGCCTTCTACAATCTTTATTCAGCTGGTGCAGCTTCTTGTTCGAACCATTTTTGAGCCAACTTCTCGATCTCTCCTGAGTCGATCATCTTGTTCAACTCTTCATTGAACTGATCACGTAGCTCGTCGTCCTTACGGAAGGCAGCGGCTGAACCGGCCTCTTCCTCGTCGACGATTTCAAACGTCGTGAGTTCGCTGTCTTGATCGAGATATTTCTTCGCGACCGTGTCCTCGATGACCATCGCATCGATGCGGCCGGTCTTGATTTCTTGGATGATCTCTGGAATCTTGTTCAAGGCGACGATTTCAGCACCCGGGATTTGCTCTTTGGCAATTCCTTCTTGAATCGATCCGAGTTGGACCCCGACTTGTTTCCCGTCCAAGTCCTCAAGCGACTGAATGGCATCCCCTTTTGACAAAATCAAGTTCTTCGCCGTGAAGTAGATGTCTGAGAAATCGGCGTTCTCTTTCCGTTCTTCTGTCGGTGTCATACCCGCCATGACGAAATCGACACGACCGGCGTTGAGCGCCCCGAGCAGGCTCCCGAAGTCCATGTCTTCAATTTTCAATTCGTAGCCCATGTTCTCGGCCACTTGCTTGGCGATATCGATATCGAATCCGACAATCTCATCCCCGTTCGCCGTATCGACGAATTCATATGGGAAGTAGTCCGCACTCGTCCCCATGACGATGACTTTGTCATCTTCATCGGTCGACGTCGAACCTCCTTCGTTCACGTCTGCCCCACAGGCTACAGTAAAAGCGGCTAGGCTTGCGATACATAATGCTAGAAAACCTTTTTTCATGTTCATCGTCCCTTTCTTCAATAGGATGAAATTATCAGAACTTTAAAAAAATTATGACATATATGCGAATGTTGCTCAACTGTTCTCTGACTCATCATATGTCCGACTTGTTCTTCAACCACTATATACACATAATTATTACTTGTAAAGTATATTCATGCATAAAATCTAAAAAAAATACGGTCACATTCGCTCGTAAGCAAAATAAGTGACCGTACCATTGTCCCGAGAGCCGTAGGGTTGCACTCGTTTGACCGAAGCGATGGGAATGGCGCTATACACGTGGGGATAGCGTTCCCCGTCCTCGTCAAACTCATAGTGGAGCAGGCTGCCAAGACGTCCGACATGGAACGAGACAAGCACGACTCGCTCCCCATGATAATGTCGACGCACGAATTTCCCGATCTGTTGCGGGGTGCAACAACGAATGTACCCTTCCGTTTGGAGGGTCGGCTCGTTGATCTCGCCGCGCGACAAAGCAATCGTATATTCGGCCTCGCTCATGATTTTGACGACTGGTTCCATCTCATCGATCCCTTCTTAAGAAAAAGCGCAAAGGCAATGCCTCTGCGCTCACTTCTTAGGCGTAGTAAATATCGAACAACGTCTGTAACTGCTCGACGAGCTCTTCGGCCGTCGATGACTCGATTGTGCTCCGTTCGACCATCGTGACGATATTGCCGTCTTCTAACAGCGCGATCGATGGTGACGACGGGGCGTAACCTTCGAAGTATTCTCGAGCGCGGTCAGTCGCTTCACGGTCTTGACCCGCGAACACAGTCACGAACTGGTCCGGTTTGACGCCATCCATCTTATTCACGTACGCTGCTGCCGGACGAGCGATGCCACCGGCACAGCCACATACCGAGTTGACGAGCACGAGCGTCTTGCCCTCTTTCGTTAACGCCGCGTCGACTTCTTCCGGTGTCGTGAGTTCAGTGTACCCTGCAGAGCGTACCTCATTGCGAGCTTGTTCGACTACATCTTGAAAGTATAATTGAAAATCCATATTGTTTCCCCTTTCGACTTGCGTCTGTTCTTTCTTATTTTACGTCTAGTGGATCGGTTAGGACAAGTCTATCGCTCAATTGTCCTTCGAGGAACGGTGTCGCGTTCAACAGCGTCTTGAAGGCCACATAGCGGGCCCGCGCTTCAGCGGTCGCTTCCCGGTTCGTCAAATAGGCCCGGATGAGGATGTTCTTCGGCGTGTGCTCCATATCGATGAACTCGAGGAGTTGCGCCTCATAGCCGACGAGTCCAAGTAATTCGGCCCGAATCGAATCGGTGGCGAGCGCCGCGAACCGTTCTTTGACGAGTCCATGCTGCAACATGACGTCAAGGCTCGGTGCCTCAAGTTGACGGTTCAATTCTTTTTGACAACACGGCACGCTCAAGATGACTTTCGCCCCCCAACGCACGGCCCGAGCGAGCGCCATATCTGTCGCAACGTCGCACGCATGAAGCGTGACGACCATATCGACCGCCGTCTCCCCTTCGAACTCATTGATGTCACCGACGAGGAATTCGAGACGTTCATAACCGAGGTCGCTCGCAATCCCGGCACATTCCTCGATGACTTCCTTCTTCAAATCGAGTCCAGTGATATGGACGTCATAACCTTTCATCTCATGCAAGAAATGATAGAGGGCGAACGTCAAATACGACTTTCCTGAGCCGAAATCGAGAATCCGGATGGTCCGGTCGGTCGGTAAATGTTTGATCGAGTCTTCGATAAATTCGAGGAAACGGTTGATTTGCTTGAACTTGTCGTACTTTTGGCGCTTTACTTTTCCATCCTCGGACTGGACGCCGAGTCGGATGAGGAACGGTACCGGCTCATCGAGCGGCAACAGGTACTTCTTCTCCCGGTTATGACTCAGCTTCACTTGTTTGACGGCCGTCTCGCGCTCCTTGAACGTCACTTTGAACTTTTTAGACAGTTGAAAGTGGAACTCGGACGCCTTTAACTGGAACTGTCCTTGGCGGAACGTCTCGAGCAATTCATCGAGTTCGACGACCGCCTCGTCCGGTGTGAGATTTTTATGTTTCATCACCCGTTCAAATTGGTATTCGAATTGTATATGGTACTCGCCTTTCAACAGGACCGGCTTCAATTTGACCCGGCGTAAATCGTTCGACTTTTGACGCGGTTGACTGATTGTCGCTGTGACGAGCTCGTTCTGGCGAATCACATCAGCCAGCCGTTCGGTTAATGCTGTATATTCCACTGCGTTCATCCTTTTTTCAATAGTTTCGAAACTTTTGTTCACGTGTATTCGTACATACTATTACACGAACACGTGCAAACGTCAAAGGAGGATCATTGTATGTTTAAAAAGTTATTATCATCGATTGGAATCGGCGCCGCTACGGTGGATACGCGACTCGAAGAGAGTGCCTGTGTGCCAGGCGGGACACTGAATGGTGTCGTCCATATCAAGGGAGGCAGCACCGAGCAATCGGTCGACCGGATTTACATCTTCTTCAACACGCTCTATAAGCATGAGGTGAACGACAAGACGACGTATTCGACATTCACGATCGAGAAGATTTTGTTGAACGAAGCGCCGTTCATGATCGGTCCCGAAGAAGTGAAGGAAATCCCGTTCACAATTGACGTGCCGTTCAACACGCCGATTTCGGTCAGCCAATCGAAATCGTGGATCGAGACCGGTCTCGATATCGCCCAGGCCGTCGACCCGAAAGACGAGGACTCGATTCTCGTCAAACCGAACCAGGCCCAACAAGTCGTCCTCGACGTGCTCGACGACATCGGCTTCCGCTTGAAGAAGGCCGATACGGAGATGCTTCCGGCCCGCCATCGTTCCGGCCGTCTCCCGATTGCCCAAGAGCTCGAATACTCGCCGAACGGGACGAGCTACGGACGTAAACTCGATGAGCTCGAAGTCGTCATGCTCCAAACAGAATCGTCGTTAGACTTATTGATTCAAGTCGACAAGAGCGTCCACAATCTCGGCAGCCTGTTCGCCGACTTGACCGGGACCGACGAATCGACACACCGCCTCAGCTACACGAACGCCGAGCTCACTTCGCCCGAACGAATTCGCCGCGATATCGAAGCGTTGATTGAACGTTCCATCTGAACCATGTTGCCACGGACAATTCCGTGGCTTTTTTATTTTCCATATGAAAAATCCTGCCCTCGGTCGAAGGCAGGACGTGAATCAATAGAGCGTATACGTGTCTGGGTCGATGGACTCGAGCGACTGTTTGATCGCCTGCAAGAACTGACCGGCGACGAGACCGTCGAGGACACGGTGGTCGACCGACATGCACAAGTTGACCATGTCACGCGCCGCGAACATCCCGTTCACCCAAACTGGGCGCTTCACAATCGACTCGACCGACAAGATCGCCGCTTGCGGGTAATTCAGAATCGGTGCCGACTGAATCGAACCGAACGCACCCGTATTGTTGATCGTGAACGTGCCGCCCCGCATCTCGTCCGCTTTCAAGCGGTTGCCGCGGGCACGGGCCGCGACGTCTTGAAGTGCGACGGCGAGACCTTTGATGTTCTTCTCGTCCGCGTTCTTGATGACCGGGACGTAGAGGGCGTCGTTCGCCGCGACGGCGACCGACAGATGAATGTCTTGATGGACTTTGATGTGATCGCCCGCCCATTCCGAGTTCATCATCGGATGTTTTTTGAGCGCCTCGATCGCCGCTTTCATAAAGAACGGCATGAACGTCAGTTTGACACCTTCCCGTTTGAAGAACTCGTCTTTCAACTTGGCCCGAGCCGTGACGAGGTTTGTCACATCGACCTCGATCATGAGCCACGCATGCGGGGCCTCATGTTTCGAGCGGACCATGTTGTTCGCAATCGCTTGACGGACACCTGCCGTCGGAATGAGTTCGACTCGGTCCGACGACGCGCCGGTTGCTGCCACAGATGGTGACACGGAAGGTGCCGCGGCCGTCTCAGGTACGTCGAGCTTCGTTTGTGTCATCGTCTCTTGGACCGGCACTTGCGTCGCCGCTTCCGGCTTGACTGGACGGCCTTCCGATAAGTAACGGAGGACATCTTTGCGCGTGATGCGACCACCGAGGCCACTGCCGTCGAGTTCGTTCAAGTCAATCGCGTTCTCATTGGCGAGTCGGATGACGGCCGGCGAGAAACGGCCGTTATTCTGTTTTCGTGGCGCGGCCGACGCTACAGTGACCGCTTGCTTCGTCTCGACTGGGGCCGCTTCGACTTGTGCCGGTTCTGGTACCACTTCTGCTTTCGCTGGCGCCGAATCGGCACCTTCGACTTCCATGACGAGGACCGGTGTGCCGACGGCGACCGTGTCGCCTTCACTGATTAAAATCTGTTTCACGACACCGGCACTCGTCGCCGGAATCTCAGCGGTTACTTTATCGGTCATGACCTCGGCGAGCGGCTCATACTCCTCGACGCGGTCACCTGGTTTGACGAGAAACGTTGTGATCGTCCCCTCAGTGACACTTTCCCCGAGCTGTGGCATCTTAATTGTCTGTTCCATATGACCCCTCCTTAAAAGGCGGCGAGCTGACGTGCCCGCTCCGCGATTTTTTCAGGGGATACGATGAAGAACTTCTCCATCGGTGGTGCATACGGCATCGACGGAACGTCCGGTCCCGCCAAACGCTCGATTGGCGCATCGAGTTCGAACAGCGCTTTCTCCGCGATGATGGCCGCGACTTCCCCGATGATGCTGCCTTCCTTATTGTCCTCGGTGACGAGGAGCACTTTCCCGGTCTTCTTGACGGCTTCGACGATTCCCTCTTGATCGAGCGGATAGATCGTGCGCAAATCGAGGATGTGCGTGCTGATGCCTTCAGCTTCGAGCGTCTTCGCCGCTTCCTGGGCCATGTGGACGCAAAGACCGTACGTGATGATTGTGATATCGTCACCTTCCCGCTTGACGGCGGCCTTGCCGATTTCGACCGTATAGTCGTCGGTCGGAAGGTCGGCTTTCAAGAGGCGGTACGCCCGTTTATGTTCGAAGAAGAGGACCGGGTCGTTCGAACGGATGGCTGCTTTGAGCAACCCTTTCGCATCGACCGGGTCAGATGGGATGACGACTTTGAGTCCAGGCGTCGAGTTGAACATCGCCTCGACCGATTGGGAGTGATAGAGTGCGCCATGAATCCCGCCGCCGAACGGTGCACGGATGACCATCGGGCACGTCCAATCGTTATTTGAACGGTAGCGGATTTTTGCCGCTTCGGAGACGATTTGGTTGACCGCTGGCATGATGAAGTCGGCGAATTGCATTTCGGCGATCGGACGCATGCCATACATGGCCGCCCCGATCCCGACACCTGCGATTGCGCTCTCGGCGAGCGGTGCATCGATGACGCGGTCCTCGCCGTACTTCTCAATCAAGCCTTGCGTCGCGCGGAACACACCGCCTCGGACGCCGACATCTTCCCCGAGCACGAAGACGTTCTCATCGCGTTCCATTTCTTCATGGATCGCTTCATTGATCGCTTCAATAAACGTTTTCATCACATTTCCCCCTCGTACACATGGTCCATCGTCGATTCAGAAGACGCATATGGTGCCTTATCGGCGTAAGCAGTCGCCTCATTGACTTCACGATCGACGTTCGCCTCGATCTCTGCGAGTTCTTCCTCGGTCATGACGCCATCTTCAATCAAACGCTTCCGGAACAATTGATTCCCGTCACGATTCTTAAGGTCGGCCAACTCTTCGACCGAGCGATACGCTTTGTCATCGTCATCCGACGAGTGCGGTACGAGACGTTCGACTTCGGCTTCGATGAGCGTCGGGCCTTCGCCGCGAAGGGCGCGGGCACGGGCTTCTTTCACGGCGACATAAACAGCAATCGGATCTGTCCCATCGACCGTGACGCCTGGCATCCCGTAACCTTTGGCGCGGTCCGATACGCGCTCGCAAGCGAGTTGCTTCGAGAGCGGTACCGAGATGGCGTATTTGTTGTTCTCACAGAACAAAATCACAGGCAACTTATGCACGCCCGCGAAGTTTGCACCTTCGTGGAAGTCACCTTGGTTCGATGAGCCTTCTCCGAACGAGACGAACGTGACGAGTTCTTCTTTTTTTAGTTTGGCGGCGAGCGCCACACCGACCGCATGAGGCACTTGTGTCGTCACCGGAGACGAGCCCGTCACGATGCGGTGCTGTTTCGAACCGAAATGGCCCGGCATTTGACGACCGCCCGAGTTCGGGTCTTCCGCCTTGGCGAACGCCGACAACATCAAATCGCGAGCCGTCTGTCCGAAGTGGAGGACAACGGCGACATCGCGGTAATACGGAAGAATGTAGTCCGTTCCTTTTTCAAGCGCGAACGCCGCCCCGACTTGGGCCGCCTCTTGTCCTTGACACGAGACGACGAACGGGATTTTTCCGGCACGGTTCAATTTCCACATGCGCTCATCGATTTTACGGGCGCGGACCATCGTCTCGTACATCGCACCGAGGTCTTGTTTCGTCAATCCTAGTTCCTCATATGAATTCACAGTCATCTGTTCCATTCTGTTTCCTCCTTAGGCGTGAATCGGTAATCCATCAACGGCCAGTGCCGCTTCTTGGAACGCTTCGCTCAGCGCCGGGTGAGGATGGACGAGTTGGCCCATTTCCCATGCCGTGGCGTTCAAGACGAGAGCGAGTCCGCCTTCTGTGATTAATTCCGTCGCTTTCGGCCCGACGATGTGTACACCGAGCAGGTCGTCTGTCGTCTTGTCCGACACGAGTTTGACGAATCCATCCGCTTGTCCTTCGATGCGGGCCTTGCCGAGGCCGTTGAAACGATACGTGCCCGTTTTGACTTCATGCCCGGCTGCTTTGGCACCTTCTTCGGTCATGCCGACCGATGCGACTTCTGGGACCCCATAGACACAACGCGGGATCAAGGCGTAATCGAGCGGAGTCGGCTCGTGACCGAGAATCGTCTCGACCGCCTTCACACCTTCTGCCGAAGCGACATGGGCGAGTTGAAGTTTGCCGATGCAGTCTCCGATGGCGAAGATGTGACGTTCTTTCGTCCGATACTGCTCATCGACTTGGATGACACCGTTCTCGACGACAATCGATGTGTTCTGTAACCCGAGATGCTCCGTATTGGCGACCCGTCCGACCGAGACGAGCACACACTCGACCGAGATCATCTCTTCGCCGACCGCGAGCGAGACGGCATCGGTTGCTACTTCTGTACGCTCCGGGTCGACGGTGACGTTCTTCAACACACGGACGCCCCGTTTTTTCAGGAGTCGCTCGACTTCCCGTGACACCGCCTTGTCTTCGAGCGGCAACAGACGCTCCCCGACTTCAATCAGCGTGACCGCGACATCAAGGTCGATGAGCATCGAGGCCCATTCGACACCGATGACTCCACCGCCGACGATGGCGATGGATTCTGGCAACTGTTCGAACTGGAGCAGGTCGTCCGAGTTCAAGATGCGTGTATGGTCAAACGGCAGGCCTGGCAGTTCGCGCGGAATCGATCCTGTCGCGATGATGAGCTGGTTCGGCAAGATGAGCTCGGACTCCCCGGATTCGTCTTCGACCGCGACCGTTCCCGGCTGCGGCGAGAAGATGCTCGGTCCCAAAATCGATGCCTTTCCGCGAAACACCTCGATTTTACCTTGCTTCATCAAGTGCTCAATACCTTTTTCTAGTCCCGCGACCAAGTTGCGTTTGAACGACTGGGCCCGCTCCATGTTGAACGAAACGGATCCCGTCTCAACACCGTACGTGCTCCCGTGTTTTGCCGTCTGATAGACGTGGGCCGCTTTCAACAACGCCTTCGTCGGGATGCAGCCTTTATGTAGACATGTCCCGCCGAGTTTCTCGGCCTCCACGATTGCGACAGTTTTCCCGGCTTGGGCCGCCTTGATGGCTGCGACATATCCGCCAGGACCGCCGCCGATGACGACGATCTCAAATTCTCGTGCCATGTGTATCCCCCTCATATTCTCGAACTGCTTCTTCATGTCGGATGGCCCGGAGTGCGCCTTCGGCGAGTGCCTTCAGCTCATCTTCGCCGGGATAGATGTGGACCGGCGCCAAATAGCCGACGCGCGCACTGATTTGCTCGGTCAGCCAAGTCGAATAGGCGATGCCACCCGTCAACAGAATCGCGTCGACGTCGCCGCGTAGCGTGGCGCCATGTTTGGCGATTTCCTGGGCGACGCGGTATGCCATCGTCTCATAAAGAAGAGCGGCCTGTTCATCACCATCTGCCATGCGCTGTTCGATCTCGATCGCGTCGAACGTTCCGAGGTGGGCAAACAGCCCGCCGCGTCCGACGATTTTTTGTTTCATTTCCGGCTCTTTATACCTGGTACTATAACATAGTTCTACTACCTGTCCAACAGGAATCGAGCCTGCCCGTTCCGGTGCGAGCGGCCCGTCGCCGTCGAGTCCGTTGTTCACATCGATGACGGCCCCTTTGGCGTGGGCACCGACTGTGATACCTCCTCCGAGGTGGGCAATAATCAAGTTGAGTTTTTTGTAATCGCTTCCATTTTCGGCTGCGAAACGTTTTGCGACCGCCTTTTGATTCAAGGCGTGAAAAATGCTGCGACGATTGATCTCTGGCATTCCCGTCGCACGCGCGAGCGGGCTGAGCTCATCGACGACGACTGGATCGACGATGAAATTCGGTACCTGAAATAATTCACCGAGCTTGTGGGCGAGCAAACCGCCCAAGTTCGAGGCGTGCATGCCGAAACGTCCGCTCGCCAAATCCTCACGCATGAGCGGATTGACGGCGTACGTCCCCGACGTCATCGGGGCCAGCAATCCCCCGCGACCGACGATTGCGGACAAGTCCTCGCCCGCAATGCCCGTTTCGGCCAATAAGTCCCGCACTTCACGTTCTCGATGCGGGAGTTGCTCCGGAAGTGACAATCCTGTGACGTCGGCCTCGTGACGGACGGTACGAGATAAAATCTCGTCCGCTCCGTCAAACAAGCCGACCTTCGTCGAAGTCGAACCCGGGTTGATGGCGAGAATGAGCTGTCGTGTCATCTCAGCGCCCACCGAGTAAGCTCTTTTCGACTTTCAAGAACTGGCTGCGCGAACGCGACATCATCTGAATCCGCTCCTCTGCCATCTTCTCGGCGGCGACATGTGTCGGCACCCCGTCGCGCTCGGCGATCTCGAAGACGCGCTGCATGTTGTCATAGATGAGTTCGACTTTCTTCATCGCCCGCTCACGGTTATAGCCTTCGAGCTCGTCGGCCACGTTGATGACACCGCCCGCGTTGATGACGAAGTCCGGCGCATACAGAATGCCGCGCTCTTCGAGCACATCCCCGTGACGATCCTCGGCGAGCTGGTTGTTGGCCGCACCGGCGACGATTTGAGCCTTGAGCATCGGAATCGTCTTGTCATTGATGATCGCACCGAGCGCACACGGGGCGAAGATGTCACAATCGACCGCATAAATCTCGTCCGGTTTGACGACCGTCGCTCCGAAGTCCGTCTCAGCGCGTTTGAGCGCCTCTTCGTTGATGTCGGTGACGACCAAGTGCGCCCCTTCTTCATGTAAGTGACGGCACAAGTTGTAGGCGACGTTGCCGACCCCTTGGACAGCGACTGTCTTGCCGGCGAGCGAATCCGAACCGAACTTCCATTTCGCTGCCGCCTTCATGCCGCGATACACGCCATACGCCGTCACCGGCGATGGGTTGCCGCTCGATCCGAACGCCGGGCTGACGCCGGTCACGTAATCTGTTTCCATGTGGATGAAGTCCATATCGGCGACAGACGTATTGACATCCTCGGCCGTGATATAGCGTCCGCTGAGCGATTGCACGTAACGACCGAATGCACGGAACAACGCCTCTGATTTGTCCGTCTTCGCATTGCCGATGATGACCGCCTTCCCGCCACCAAGGTTCAGTCCCGCCGCCGCGTTTTTGTACGTCATCCCTTTTGCGAGACGAAGGACGTCCGTGAGCGCTTCTTCTTCCGATGCATAGTTCCACATCCGCAGCCCCCCGAGAGCCGGTCCGAGTGTCGTGTCATGAATGGCGATAATCGCCTTCAGTCCTGACGCCTGGTCTTGGCAAAAGACGATTTGCTCATAGTCCTCGGCCTGCAAGACGTCGAAAATTCGAAAGCGTGGTTCCATGTTTGTTTCCATCATTGATGATTCCTCCATAAAATTTATTTTTTAGCGTGCAAGAGCGCGAATGCGAGTGAGTACAGTTTGGCCTCGGCCGTATCGGCCCGGCTCGTCAAAACGACCGGTGCGGCTGCGCCGACGACGATCGCCGCCACGCTCGCTCCGGCAAAGTACATCATCGACTTATAAAGGACGTTGCCGACCTCTATGTATGGGACGAGCAATAGGTCGGCTTGTCCGGCGACCTCACTCTCGATGCCTTTTTGTTTGGCCGCGACCATGTCGACGGCGTTATCGAGCGCAAGCGGTCCGTCGACGACACATCCTTTGATTTGGCCGCGACGGTTCATTTGGGCGAGCAGCGCCGCGTCTGTCGTGGCGGCCATCTGTGGATTGACCACTTCGACGGCGGCGATGGCAGCGACACGCGGTAGCTCGTACCCGATGTCTGTCATCGCATCGACCGCGTTGGCGATGATGTCCACTTTCTCTTCGAGCGTCGGCGCGATATGGATGGCCGCGTCGGTCACGCCGATTAATCGTTCCCGGTTCGGGATTTGAAATAAGGCGATATGGCTGAGCGTCCGATTCGTCCGGAGTCCTGCCTCGCGGCTGAGCACGGCTTTCATGAACGTCGACGTCGCGACCATTCCTTTCATGAGCACATCCGCTTCCCCTGTCTTGACCGCGAGCGTCGCCCGTTTGGCAATCTCTTTATCGCCTTTGACGTGGATGATATCGACCGCGTGATCTTCGATGCCGTGCTCGTCGCATAATCGTTTAATCTCCCGGGCATCTCCAATCAATTTAAATCGAGATAGACCGTGATCGGTCGCGAGTTTGACGGCGCGAATGACCTCCACATCGGCGGCCCCGGCAATCGAGACGGTTCGCCCGTCTAACTGCTTCGCCTTTTCGAGCATCCGTTCAAAATTCATGCATGTCCCCCCTTGCCTGTCTTCATCTACTAACAAGCAATTTTGTTTCCACTTTTGAAAGCGCTTTAATAGGTCGTATAATCTGCACTTTTTTGCATGGCACGAAAAAAAGTGCAGGCAATTTATTGCATACGTTCAAGTTTATTATACAGTGTCCGAATCGAAATGTGTAATCGCCGGGCGGCCTCTGATTTGTTGCCGTCCGCCTCTTCGATGGCCCGTTCAATCAAATCACGCTCATAACGCGACACGGCATCCTGTAACGACAGCGCGTCGGTCGGTCGGGCCGATGCAACGCGCGGTGACAGCTGTAGGTGGTGCGGCGCGATCCACTGCTCGGAACTCGCCATATAGATGATCGCCCGCCCGAGGACATTCTCGAGCTCTCGGACGTTGCCTTTCCAATATTGATTCTTCAACAGCTCGGTCGCCTCGCGGTTCACCCCGCGCACGCTGCGGCCGTACTCTTGGTTCAGCTTGCGGACGATGCGTTCGCAGAGAGGCTCGATTTCTTCGAGCCGATCCCGGAGCGGCGGGATGTGGATCGGCATCCGGTTGATTCGATAATATAAGTCTTCACGGAACGTGCCGTCCGCCACTTTTTGTTCAAGGTCGGCGTTCGTCGCCGCGATGATGCGGACGTCGACCGGAATCGCATTCGTACCCCCGACCCGCACGATTTCATGCTCCTGCAGGACACGGAGTAGTTTGACTTGGACATCGACCGGCAGTTCGCCGATTTCGTCTAAGAAGAGTGAGCCGCCATCGGCCTCTTCGAAATAGCCGACCTTCCCACCACGTTTCGCCC
The DNA here is from genome assembly GCF_018618395.1 of Exiguobacterium sp. s149. NCBI lineage: Bacteria > Bacillati > Bacillota > Bacilli > Caryophanales > Exiguobacterium > Exiguobacterium sp. s149. The sequence continues at coordinate 13,656 of NZ_JACSLZ010000014.1, read as the reverse complement.
CACTGAAGGCGCCGTCCTCGTAGCCGAACAACTCACTCTCGAGGAGCGTCGGGGAGATGGCCGCGCAATTGACGCGAACGAATTTCTTGTATTTGCGCGGGGACTCACCGTGGATGGCGTGGGCGAACAGTTCCTTGCCCGTCCCCGACTCCCCGCGAATAAGGACGGTGACTGGCGTGACCGCGGCGAGGCGGGCCTGTTCGATGACGAAGCGCATCGCGTCGCTCGACGCGATGATGTCGGCGAACTGGTATTTCGCCTCGAGGTTGCGGATGCGTGTCTTCGCTTCTTGCAGCTCGTCACGGAGCGCTCGGATTTGAGACACGTCCCGGATGACACCGACCGACCCGCGCAACTTCCCTTCGACGATAATCGGTTCGGCATTGACGAGAATGTCGCGCCGAGTCGCCCCGATTTGCATCCGGATATCGCGGACTCCTTGCCCGGTCGACAGCACTTTCAAGTGGACACTCTCCTGCATGCCGATGTCGGCCGTCGCCGGCTTGTCGACGACGTCTTCTTTCTTGAATCCCGTCAGTCGCGTATAGGACGGATTGATTAAAATCGTGTTCCCGTTGTAATCGGCGACCGAGATGGCCTCGCTCGTACAATCGATAATCGCCTCGAGCATCTGTTGATTTTGCTTCAGCCGTTCGACGACGATGCGGATGAACTCGCCGGGCAAGACGACCGCGTCGGCGAAATGTCCTTTCAACTCATCGAACGTCTCGGAGCGGCCCGTCGTCTCAATCACGAAATCGAGACGCTTGTCGGCACATGCCCGCCAATCCTCCGCCGTCATAATCCCCTGGTTCCGCGCGAGTTGCATCCCTTCGGCCGTCGGCTCCGGGTCGATGACGGCGACGACGGTGACGAGCGGCGAGTCGAGCAACATTTTCAGCACCTCGGTCCCGCCTTTCCCCGCACCGACAATCATCAATCGTTTATTCATTCAGACATCCCCCATTTTTACCGTTCTGCATTCATGCTACTGAACCTGAACTGATTTCGCAACCTCACAAAAAAGGCCGTGTCGAGCTATATATTTTCTGGTAAACTTATGAGTGTTAAGGAGGAGATCTTATGCGTATCATCGCACTGTTGATCTTAATCATCCCTGGCCTCTTCGGTGTCTATGGCATCAAGTTACTTCGCGACAGTTTCTTCCTCAAGACGAGCGTCCCGTTCTCTTGGATCGAGTCGGTGGCAGCCGCCTCGATGTTACAAGGAACGTTTGGACTGTTGATCGCGATGGGCGGGATCGGTTTCGTGGCAGGTTATATCTTCAATCGTGACAAGAAAACAGGCAAAGTCCCACGAATAGATTCTTGAACACAAAAAAAGGTTCCCTAACTTGACTTCATTTCAAGTGCGGAACCTTTTTATTCGTATTGAATTGTGATCACTACGGATGATCTCCTCTCCTACTTGCTACAATCTTGTGACATGAGGCTCCAATGGTCTTCTTAATGAAGAAGTTTGAAAGAAAGTAGTAACTGCCGTCTTGCGTGAACGGAAACGTACCCATTCGAGTTACTAACGATTATTCATCGGGTCATGTCGAACCATCCATCGTGAAGTCGAACGCTTGCCATAAACTGTTCAACGGTTGACAACACTCCTTTTGGTCAACTGAACGATTCGTTTTCCCCGGACACGGTCCCTAGCTTCGAACTCGATGCCGGAATCGCCTCGCGAATGAGCGTACGTCGCGACCTCTCGTCGGGACGATGACGATTTGAGATGTCGTTCCCACCTCTGAGCTATTGACGGATAGCGGTCCGAGATGATTTCTTGCTCTAACACGTTCCGGAACGCGTTAGAAAGCGTTCATCTGACGCTCGTCCAAGTAACTTGGTACACCTTTATTATAACAAGTTCCGCATGATTTGCAAGCGCTTTCTTTCACAGAGTAAAAGAAAATCAGGAGGAGGGCCTCCTGATCGATTATTGCTGTTTAAACGATTGATACGTGACGAAATACGAGATGAATTCCGAGTTTTTCGGACTGCGCTCGCGCTCAGGGCGACCGTTAAACATCTCGTGGTCCCGCATCCCGTTCTCCCACGCCGTCTTGATGGCGTGGCGCATCGCCCGCTCGACGCGGGACGAGGTCGTCTCATGCTCTTTCGCAATCATCGGATAGAGCTCCTTCGTGATCAATCCGAGCAGCTCCTGACGCTCTCGGACGTAGACGACGGCTTGGCGGATATATTTGAACCCTTTGATGCGCGGCGAGATGCCGAGTTGTTGCAGCAAGAGCGAGATGTCGAGTTCTTCCGGCGACATCGCTTCGAACTCACGGCTCGATCCGGCGGCGAGTTCGCGGATTTTCGTGATCAATTGTTGAATGTTGAACGGCTTGACCAAAAAATAAGAAGCGCCGAGTTGAACTGCCTGCTTCGTGACTTCATCTTTCCCGAACGCACTGAGCATAATCACTTCTGGTTTAGCGTGCGCCAATTCCGTCTGTAACCGTTCGAGGACGCCGATGCCGTCTAAGTGAGGCATGATGATGTCGAGCAGCAGCACGTCCGGCTGGTGTGTCTTGACGACGTCTAAGCATGCCTCGCCGTCGTAGGCGGTCCCAACGACTTTTAAGTCGTCTTCGGACTCGAGTTGGCGGGTCAACAAATCGACGATTTCTCGATTGTCGTCCGCGATGCATAATGTGATCAATTAAGACACCCCTTCGATAAACTTCCGTTTTAATTGGAGAGACATAGTGAGCAGTTCCTCCACGTGTTGTTTCGTCAATTCCGTCATCTGCGCCCCGGCAATCATCCGTCCGAGCTCATCGATCCGTTCGGCATGCCCGAGCGGCGAGACGTTCGTCTTCGTGCGCTCATCCGTCTCCGTCTTCGTGATATACAAATGCTGGTCCGCCATGGCGGCCACTTGGGCCAAATGGGTGATGCAGAGCACTTGCGATCCGACCGATAACCGGAAAATCTTCTCGCCCATCGCTTGGGCAACACGTCCCGACACACCAGTGTCGACTTCGTCGAAAATGATGGATGCGACACCGACAGTGCGCAAGAAAATCGACTTCAACGCGAGCATAACACGGGACAGTTCTCCGCCTGAAGCGACTTTGGCGAGCGGCTTGAACGGTTCGCCGACGTTCGTCATCATATAGAACTCGACTTGGTCGAGTCCGTCCGCTTTGAACGACCCTTCTTTGAACCGGACTTCGAACTGGGTCTTCTCCATATACAATTCCTTCAATTCACGCTGAATCGCTTTCTCGAGCTCTGTTGCCGCTTGTTTGCGTGCCGCCGATAACGCCAGTCCGGTCGTACGCACTTTTTGTTCGAGCCGGGCGAGCCGGTCCGATAGTTCTTGCAAATGTTCTTCCCGATTCGTCATCGATTTTAACTCGTCGGCGATTTTCTCCCCATACGTGATGACCTCGTCGATCGTGGCCCCGTATTTCCGTTTCAACTGTTGAAACAAGGCGAGCCTCGTCTCAATCTCATCAAGTCGAATCGGGTCAAATTCGAGTGAATCGAGCTGGTCACGCAACTGGAATTTGGCGTCCTCGAGCAAGAAGTAAGCGTTCGAGATCGTCTCGGACATCGGCGCGAGCGAAGTCGACAATGAGGAAGCTTCCTCCATCTCGCGCATGGCGATTCCGATTTGATCGAGACCTTTCGCCTCATCCGCGACGGCCTCATACGATAACCGGACGTGCTGATGAATCCGCTCGAAGTTGGCGAGCTCGTTCCGTTCCTCGGTGAGCGCCTGTTCTTCCCCGACCTTCAGTTCGGCCGCCTCAATCTCATTCGTCTGGAACGCGAGCAGGTCCATGCGCTGGGCCAGCTCTTGTTCGCTTTGACTCAATCGTTTCAACTCGTCGGCGACGTTCTTCCAATCGACGTAAGCCTCTCGATAACGTTCGAGGAGCGGGGCAAGCTCGGTTTCGGCAAAACTATCTAAAATGCCGAGATGGTATTCGGCATCCATCAAGTGCTGGTGTTCATGCTGGCCGTGAATATCGACGAGCAGCCGTCCGAGCTCACGAAGCGTCGACAGCGGCATCATCTTGCCGTTGACACGGCAAACGCTCTTTCCGCTGCTATGTAGGTCGCGGCGCAAAATGACGGTCCCTTCTTCAATCTCGATGCCGTATTGGGTCGCCGCCTCGATGATCGGATGGTCTGGTTCGACGTTGAACAGCCCTTCGATCTCCGCCTTGTCTTGGCCATAGCGGACGAACTCGCTCGAACCTCGGCCCCCGACGAGCAGGCCGATCGCATCGAGCAAGATTGATTTTCCGGCTCCGGTCTCACCCGTCAATACGGTCATCCCACGGTTGAACGTGATATTCAGTTCATCGATGATCGCAAATTGTTTGATCGATAGTTCTGCTAACATACGATAGTTCACCTCATAACATTCCGAGTAGTCGTTCGATGATTCGCTTCGCCTGGTCTTCGTCGCGGGCAATCATCAAGATTGTGTCGTCCCCGCACACCGTTCCAATCAATTCATCCCATGACAAATGGTCAATCAAGACACCAATCGCATCCGCATTGCCCGGTAATACTTTCATGACGACCAAGTTTTGGGCCGAGTCGACCGAGACGAAACTGTCTCCGAGGATTCGTTTCATCTTGCCGTACGGATTGAAGCGTTGATCGGCCGGCAGACTATACTTATAGCGGCCGTCATTGAGCGGCACTTTCACGAGATGAAGCTCTTTAATGTCTCGTGACACAGTTGCCTGCGTCACTGGATATCCAGAGCGATGTAGCTCATCGACGAGCTCGTCTTGTGTCTCGATTTCACGATTGGTCACGATTTCTCGAATTTTAATCAAGCGCTGTCCTTTGTTCATACTCGCTGACACCTCATTTTATGTTTCGCATACTCAGTATCATTCTAAAGTATTGTCGAAAAAAGGTCTAGCTTTCGCGGGATGAATTCCCTGGATCGGCGAGCGGACACAAAAAAACTGCAGACAAGACGTCTGCAGCTCAAGCGTTCTTCTTCAATTGCGCGTGGGCGGCGTCGATGACCGCGTCCACGTCGATGGCTGGGTCGACACTGCCGACGCCGATGAAACGGGCGAACAATAAGAACTCGATATTCCCATCCCCACCGGTGATCGGCGAGAAGTCGAGTCCCGCAACTTCGAACCCTTCCGAGGCGAAGTAACGGACCATGTCGTCGACGACCCGTTCATGGATGGCACGGTCCCGGACGATGCCTTTCTTGCCGACATCGGCCTTCCCGGCCTCAAATTGCGGTTTGACGAGCGCCATGACGATGCCGTTAGGCTTCAAGATCGTCTTCAACGGCGGAATCATGAGCCGAAGCGAGATAAATGAGACGTCAATCGTCGCAAAGTCCGGCGCCACCGGAAACTGGTCCGCGGTCGCATGGCGGAAGTTCATCCGCTCCATGACGACGACACGGTCATCGCTCCGCAGCTTCCATGCCAATTGGTTATAACCGACGTCGACGGCATACATCTGCGCAGCGCCGTTTTGGAGCGCGCAATCAGTAAACCCGCCTGTCGATGAACCGATATCGATGCCGATGTTACCAGCTACATCGAACGGGAAGACTTGGAGCGCTTTTTCAAGCTTCAGTCCCCCCCGTCCGACGTATGGCAACACTTGGCCTTTCACTTCGAGCGGGATGTCGTCAAACACTTTGTCCCCCGCCTTATCAAGCCGTTCGGTCCCACTATAGACGAGACCGGCCATGACGGCCCGTTTCGCTTTCTCTCTCGTCTCCGCTAAGCCGCGGTCGACGAGGAGTACATCTAATCTAGTTTTCTTTCGTTTTTCCATAGTTCCTCACACATTCTGTCGATTTGTCACTTGAACGAACTGCTGAACCGAGTCAGCGATTTGCGTCGGACGGAGCCCGATTTCTTCGAGCAATTGATTGACGCCGCCGTGTTCGATATAGCGGTCCGGAATGCCAAGTCGGAGCACACGCGGGAACTGCCCGGCATCGCTCGCATGTTCGAGCACACTGCTGCCGAAACCTCCGGCGAGCGCCGCTTCCTCTAACGTGACGAGCGGGATGCCTTCCGCGTATAAAGCGGAGAGCATGACGTCGTCGAGCGGTTTGATTGTCCGAGCGTTGATGACACGGACGCTCACTTGCCCTTCAAGCAGTGCACGCACTTCAAGCGCGTCTTGCACTTGTGGACCGAACGTCAAGATGGCGACATCCGTTCCGTCCGCGACCGTCTCCCAGACGTCGAGCGGCAATTCGCGGAGCGTCTCGCTCATCGGTGTCCCGATTCCTTCGCCGCGCGGGAAACGGACGGCGATTGGACCGTCATCATACTTCAGCGCCGAATAGACGAGATGTTGCAATTCCTCTTCGTCTTTCGCCATCAAGATGCGAATGTTCGGCACGTGGCGCATAAAGGCGATATCGAACACGCCTTGGTGCGTCTCCCCGTCCGCTCCGACGAGACCAGAACGATCGATCGTGAAGACGACGTTCAAGTTTTGACGGCAAATGTCGTGCACGAGCTGATCATAGGCGCGTTGGAAGAACGTCGAATAAATCGAGACGACCGGCTTCAAGCCTTGTGTCGCCTGTCCTCCGGCCAATGTGACCGCATGTTGCTCGGCGATGCCGACGTCAAACATCCGCTCCGGGAATTGCTTGTTGAAGCAATCGAGTTTCGAGCCGACGCTCATCGCTGGTGTGATGAGTGTCACGCGCTCGTCCGTCTCGGCGACTTTCGTGATCGTCTCAGCGACGACCTTCGAATAGCTCGGTCCTTTGACCTTGCCTTTGATGACTTCTCCCGACTCGATTTTATACGGTCCGAGACCGTGCCACGTGCCGACACCATCGAGTTCGGCCGGACGATAGCCCTTGCCTTTTTTCGTGATGACGTGAACGATGACCGGTCCATCGATTTTCTTGGCGTACTCGAGCGTCTCGAGCAGGTCGCGTAAATCGTGACCGTCCGTCGGTCCGAAGTACGTGAATCCGAGCTCTTCGAAGAACGTCCCTGGGATGAGCGCTGATTTCAGCATATCCTTCACGCGTTCGCCGCTCCGTTCGAGCGAGTTGCCGACGATCGGGATATGTTTGATGAGCGTCTCGACTTCCTCACGGGCGTGTTTCAGTTTACGTGACGACCGCATCCGGCCGAGCATGTTGTGCATCGCGCCGACGTTCGGCGCGATTGACATCTCGTTATCGTTCAAGATGACGATGACATTTTGTTTCTCGGCGCCGATATGGTTGAGCGCTTCGAGCGCCATTCCCCCAGTGAGCGCCCCGTCCCCGATGATGGCGATGGCCCGGTCGTTCGAGCGTCCTTTCAACTCGTTCGCGATGGCGATTCCCATCGCGGCCGATAAGGACGTCGAGCTGTGCCCCGTCTCCCAGACGTCATGATCGCTCTCACAACGCTTCGGGAATCCGCATAAGCCGTTGTATTGACGCAGCGTATCGAACTGACTCGTTCGTCCTGTCAAGATTTTGTGGACGTACGCTTGATGCCCCACGTCCCATACGAGTTGGTCTTTCGGACTGTCAAATACACGGTGCAAGGCAAGCGTCAATTCGACAACCCCTAGGTTTGGTCCCAAGTGCCCTCCCGTTTCAGCCAATTTTTCAATCAAAAACCGTCTGATGTCTGCGCCGAGCGCTTCTAACTCGGGTACCGACATCTTTTTTAAGAATGACGGGTCTTGAATGGATGTCAAGTCCATGATGACCATCCTTTCTCCTGTCTTATTACTGATTCGTACCTTACATTTTACAAGAATGTGTCCATAGATGCTATACATTCACAAAAACAAAGGTGACACGATGTGCTCATCGTGTCACCGAGATTAATGATTGCGTCGTACGACGAAGTCGAGAAGCTCCCGTAAAAGCGGGGCCTCGACCGAAAGTTCGGCCAGTGCGGCCTCACTTTCCGTGACTTCTTGTTCCAGCGCTTTTTTCGCTCCATCGAGACCGAGCAGTTTCGGATACGTCGCTTTATCGTTTCCTTCGTCCGAACCGACTCGTTTCCCGATGAGCGCCTCGTCTCCTTCGACGTCTAAAATATCGTCTTGGATTTGGAAGGCGACCCCGAGATGTTTTCCGAACCGTGCGAGCGCCTGACGATCCGTCTCGGAAGCGTCCGAAAGGATGGCCCCCGCTTCAAGGGCATACACGAGAAGCGCCCCAGTCTTCCGCTCATGGATTGATTGCAGAGTCGACAGTGTCACACCGCTCCGTTTTTCAGCGAGCATGTCATCGAGCTGACCGCCGACCATGCCGGCGCTACCTGCCGCTTCACTGAAGCGGGCGATGAGTGCGACGCTCTTCACTGGTTCGAGCTCCGCATGGGCCAGAATCCGAAACGCGTCCGTCAATAGGGCGTCGCCTGCGAGAATCGCGGTCGCCTCATCGAACCGACGATGATTCGTCGGACGCCCACGCCTTACGTCGTCATCATCCATCGCCGGAAGGTCGTCGTGGATGAGGGAGTACGTGTGAACCATCTCGAGGGCGACGGCCGCTTCATGACCGAGCGCCCGCGGACGTCCATATGTATCGAGGACGGCATAAAGGAGAGCCGGACGAATCCGCTTCCCCCCTGCCTCGAGTGAGTACGTCATCGATTGGAATAAACGTTCCGGCATCGACGACGCGTCAATGAGACGGCGTGTCGCCGTCTCGACTTCCTGTTTCCACTCTTGAAGATAGGCTTGCGCGCTCATACGGTGCCACCCTTTTCACGGAGCGTCCCATCGAGTTCGAGAATCTCGTCCATCTTCTGTTCCGCGGCCGTCAGTTTGGCCTGGCAGAGTGCCGACAAGCGGACACCTTCCTCATAGAGGGTCATCGCTTCTTCAAGGGCGACTTCTCCTGTCTCGAGTTGCGTCACGATTTCCTCGAGGCGGGCGAGTGCCGCTTCAAACGTCTGTTCTGCTTGTTGTTTCGCCATCATGTCTCTCCTTCACTTCCGCAACGGCTTGGCCATCCCGAAACCGGATTGTCACCAGGCCGTCATGTAGTTGTTTGACATCTTTCACGTACGTCCCATCCTGCTCAATCAACGTATATCCTCGAGCGAGCACGGCGAGAGGACTGACCGCGTTCAAGCGACCGACTTGGGCTGCAAAGCGGTCCGTCGGTCGTTCGAGTGGCCGGATGCGCTTGAGGCGACCGTCGAATTGTCGGTGTGTCTCCTCGTTGCGACGAAGCGTCTGCGCCAGCTTTCGGACATCGAGCTGTTGTCGGGACTGGGCAAGGCGATGTTTGGCATGTGTCACTTGTTTCGTGACACCTTGTTCGAGCCGAATCTCGGCTTGTTCGAACCGCTCCCGCTTTTGTGTGAGCGTGAAGCGGGGCGACTTTAAGCCGTAACTGTTCGTCGCCCGACCGAGCCGTTCCCGAATCGACGACATCTGATTCGTGACGGACCGGGTCAACTGGGCCGTCAACCGTTCGACGTCTTTTCGTTGCGCCTCGATCGTCGCTGTCGCGAGCTCTGCCGCCGCCGTCGGAGTCGCGGCCCGCACGTCGGCGACAAAGTCAGCCAACGTGAAATCGGTTTCGTGCCCGACGGCCGAGATGACAGGAATCCTAGATTCGTGAATCGCTTCGACGACGACGTCCTCGTTGAACGCCCATAACTCTTCAATCGACCCGCCACCTCGGCCGACGATTAACACGTCGCAATCGGTGCGTTCGTTCATCCATCGAATCGCGCTCGCCACTTGCGGGGCGGATTGATCGCCTTGGACGGCGACGGGCGCAAACGTGATGGCCACGTGCGGCGCACGACGCCTGAGTGTCGTGGCAATATCGTGGAGGGCCGCTCCTTTCGGCGAAGTGATAATCCCGATTCGCTCCGGGAAGGCCGGCAGTGGACGTTTCCGTTCCGTTGCGAACCATCCCTTCGCCTCAAGCTCACGTTTTCGTGCCTCATACCGTTCGAACAACATCCCGATGCCGTCCTGTCGCATCAGTTCCACGTAAAGCTGGATGTCGCCTGTCGATTCGTACATCGTCACGCGGGCGACGACGATCACATTCATCCCGTCTTTCGGTTCGAAGTTGAGCGTCCGGGCGTCACGAGAGAACATGACCGCCTTCATCCGCGACGATTCGTCTTTGAGGGTGAAATAACAGTGCCCGGAGGCGTACCGTTTGAAGTTCGAAATCTCGCCGATGACGGCAAGTTGTTGCAAAATCGGGTCATCGTCGAGCTGTCGCTTCACGTAACGGACGACTTCGGAAACTTGAATCGGATTATCCACGAGAGGCGACCTCGACCGTGTTGTGCATGAGCATCGTAATCGTCATGGGGCCGACACCACCCGGAACAGGGGTGATTGCGCTCGCGACATCACGGACACCTGCAAAGTCGACGTCCCCGACGAGACGGCTGTCGACGCGGTTGACACCGACATCGATGACAATCGCCCCGGGTTTGACCATGTCAGCTGTGACGAGACCGGCCCGACCGACGGCGACAATCAAAATATCGGCCTGCCGTGTCATCGCCCCGAGATCATTCGTCTTCGAATGGCAGTAGGTCACCGTCGCGGATTCGTTCAAGAACAGCATCCCGACCGGTTTCCCGACGATTTGGCTGCGACCGACGACGACGACGTGCTTGCCGACCAAGTCGGTCTGCGTCTTGACGAGGTGTAGAATCCCGTGCGGTGTACATGGCAATAGCGTCTCGAGACCGAGCATCATCTTCCCGACGTTCGTCGGATGGAACCCATCCACGTCTTTGTCCGGTGAGATGCGCATGATGACGCGATTCTCATCGATATGCTTCGGCAACGGCAACTGCACGAGAATACCGTGCAACTCGTCGTCCGCGTTCATCGAATCAATCAGTTCGAGCACTTCACGTTCTGAAATCGTGTCATCGAAGCGAATTACTTGCGAATCGATGCCGATGTCAGCCGCTGCCCGCTCTTTCCCCCGGACGTAGCTGTGGCTCGCCGGATCATCCCCGATTAAAATGACTTTCAGTTTCGGTACGATGCCGCGCGCACGGAGCGCACTGACCCGTTCTTTCAACGTCTCCCGATATGATGCTGCGATTTGTTTCCCGTCGATCACTACTGCCATCTCTCTCATCCCCCGTTGTCTTAGGTTTCTCTGTAGTTGGTGTGGTGTCTTCTCTATTTGTTTAACAGACCGTATTCTTGTCTTCGCTTACGCTTTGATGATGTTACCGAGCACGCCGTTGACGAGCTTGGCCGCTTCCTCATCGGCGAACGATTTGGCGAGTTCGACCGCCTCGTTGATCGTCACTTTGTCCGGAATCGTCTCGACGTAGAGCAACTCGTACGTCGCCATGCGGAGAATCGTCCGCTCGACATTTCCGAGACGATCGAGTCTCCAGTTTTTCAAGTTTTCGATGAGCAATTCGTCAATCTCATCTTTCTTTTCTAACGTCTCAACGACGAGTTGTTCGTAGAATGGATCTGAATCCATGCCATCGAGGGCAAATTCAATGGCCTCGTCTACCTCAAGTTTTGATACTTCGATTTGAAAAAGCGTTTGGATCGCTTTTTCCCGTGCTTCATGACGTTTCATTCAGATACTCTCCTTTTGCATGCTTTCATTGTGATAGTTTAGCATAAAGCCTCCATAAATTCAGTACAAAAAACCAGGAAGCCCAAATAATGTTCGGGCTTCCTGGTCAAGGTCATTTCGTGAGCGTCATTTCTTTTTCGACAAATTTCGTGTCGAACGCCCCTGTTCGAAAACGTTCATGGGCCATGACTTGTTGATGGAACGGGATCGTCGTGTGGATGCCCGATACGGTGAACTCGTGGAGTGCGCGAAGCATCTTCGCGATTGCCTCTTCCCGAGTCGGGGCATGGACGATCAGCTTCGCCACCATCGAATCATAGAACGGCGGGATGACAGCACCGGCATAGAGACCGCTGTCGACTCGGACGCCCATGCCGCCAGGAACGATATACTGATCGATTTTCCCGGCCATCGGACGGAAATCTGCAAACGGGTCTTCCGCATTGATGCGGCATTCGATCGAGTGACCACTAAATTTGATGTCCGCCTGGCTAATCGCAAGCGGATGGCCAAGTGCGACTTCGAGTTGTGCTTGGACGAGGTCGAAGCCGGTAATCATTTCGGTGACCGGGTGTTCGACTTGGATTCGCGTGTTCATCTCCATGAAATAAAACTCGTTCGATTCCGGTACGTAAATGAACTCGATCGTACCCGCACCCGAATACTGAATCGCTTTGGCCGCTTTCACGGCTGCGTCGCCCATCGCTTGACGGGTCGTCTCATCGATTGCCGGGGATGGCGCTTCCTCGACCAACTTCTGCATCCGGCGCTGAATCGTACAGTCCCGCTCCCCGAGGTGGATGACGTTGCCGTATTGATCGGCGAGCACTTGCACCTCGACGTGGCGGAACGACTCAATGTATTTCTCCAAATAGACGTCGCCGTTGCCGAACGCCTGCTTCGCTTCTTTACGTGTGTCGGTGAGCCCTTTCAAAAGCTCAGACTCGTCAAAGGCGACACGGATTCCACGCCCTCCGCCCCCGGCCGTCGCCTTGATGATGACCGGATATCCAATCTCGCGGGCGAGTTCGATCGCTTCCTCGTCGGTGACGACACCGCTCGACCCCGGGACGACCGGAACGCCCGATTCAATCATCGTTCGTTTCGCCTCGTCCTTGATGCCCATCTTCCGAATCGCATAGCTACTCGGTCCGACGAACTGAATGCCGCACGCCTCGCTCATCTCGGCGAACTCGGCGTTCTCGGCTAAGAAGCCATAACCTGGATGAATCATCGTCGCATCGACCGCGCACGCGACCGACAAGATGTTCGGGATATTCAAGTATGAGTCTTTCGACGGGTTCGGTCCGATGCAGTATGCCTCATCAGCAAGACGGACGTGCAACGCCTCGCGGTCCGCTTCCGAGAATACGGCGACCGTCGGGATATTTAACTCTTTCGCGGCCCGGATGATACGGACCGCAATCTCTCCACGGTTAGCAATGAGTAGTTTCATACATACCTCACTTCACGCTGAAGAGCGCTTGGCCGTATTCGACTAAATCGCCATCCGCGACGAGGATCTCGACAATCTCCCCGCCGATTTCCGTCTCGACATCATTGAACAGTTTCATCGCTTCTAAAATACAGACGACCTGTCCGGCTTCGACGCGGTCGCCGACTTGAACGTAAGCGTCTTTGTCCGGTGCCGGACGCGAATAGAACGTCCCGACCATCGGTGACGTGATCGTGCGCAAGTTGCTCGGCGCAGGTGTTGGTGCCGCTTCTTGTTCTGTCTCGACGACTGGCGCAGGTGCTGCGACCGGGGCCGCGTGCACGATCGGTGTATGAGTGGCGGCGAATTGTGGAGCCGCTTCTTTTTTCAATGAAAGTTTAAACTCCGGCGTCTCGAGTTCCATCTCGTGAACGGACGTCTGATCGAGTAATGTGATCAGCTCTTTAATGTGTTCGATTTGCATGAAATAACCCCCTGTTTATACCTGGTACTAATCTCTACTCTACTATAACTGGTCAGACCAGTGAATGCAACGACAAAAAAAGGGCCCATTCCGAAGAATGGACTGGGCTAACCTAAATTTTTGAGACAATATAAAAACACCTTCGCAGTGGTACACTTAAAAAAAGTGCTAGCATCGGAGGTGTTTTTGC